>DNNV01000069.1 GCA_003497505.1 Clostridiales bacterium
TGGGTTGTTTTCATCATAAGAATTAAATGTAAATGATGATTCTCTTGCAGATGCCGAATTATAAGAAGGCACCGGAGGGTTCATTGCCGGTGGACTGCCCGGGAAGTAGCCTCTATTTTCCAGCATATCAATGACAATATCCATATACCACTTGCCATGGTCATTTGAGTAGTCTGGACGATTCGGACTTCTGTTTGCTAAGCTGAGCTGGAAGTGGAAGTATCCGGTTCCAACATTATCAACTGGAACGTAGAAGTTGAAAATATCATTTTTGCCTGTCGGCGGCTTCATGAAAGGATACCAGAACTCAGGAGTCGTCTTCTTATTACCCTGTTCGTCATAGTATGTTACGGTCAGATAGAGTGTGTCAAGAGGACCGCCTGTGAAAAATTCTTTCTTATCCAACGAGTCACCATATGCGTCTTTCGGGCTGTTGTATTCTTTCTCAGAACCTTTATAGATTTTGCCCATCGCACTAACGGGATAATCTATTCTGATAATTTTGTTTTTGAACACAATTTCATATTGTTTATTTGCCTCTGTAATATTAAGGCTCTTAGTTACACCATCGACAGGAACAACTGAGAGGTCAATCTTGGGGTTATTTGAGAATCGGATAATCTCTGTAGGATATGTTTCCGCAATTGTAATTACATCGCCAAGCTGGACTGTCCATATATCATCTGATGCTCTTGTTACATCATTGCCATCTTTGAAGTTTGCATACACGCCTGCTCCAATATATTTATTTAGGTCCGCAGAACTAATCGGATTGCCTGCTTCATCAAGCCAAATCTTTGTTAGCTTAACAGTAGAATTAAGCGGGGCCTTTGTCACTTTGTTGGTAACAATGATTCGGTAGCTTGCGTTGCGTTCAGTTTTAAAGTTAACAGCATTGCCGGAATCTACACCATTTACGGATATGCTAACAAGTTCAAAAGTGTATTTATATCCGTCACGATCAAAGCTTGCAATTGAATTTTCTGCAAAAGCAATATCTGTTCCAGCAGCAACTTGAACCGGTCCGCCAAAACTGTAGCCGTTAGTGAGCGTTGCTGTAACGTCCGGCGGTAAGTCTGCTCCGTTTTGCCATATCTTTTCAATTGTATATTCGGCAGGAAGCGGGGTCTTTGTTATTTTGTTTGTGAATACAACTATATAAGAGTTATTCGCTCCTGCTGTAAAGCTTACGTTGTTACCATTTGTCTGGAATATGTCGTTAACACTTACACTTGCGAAGTCAAAAGAATACTCGTAATTGTCAATAATTTGGTTCACTGAGATGTTCTCTTCAAAATTAATATTTGTGCCGGCAGGAATGTCGAATTCTCTATTTAGCACATAGCCATTAGTTAATGTTGGAGCAGGTAAAGTTCCCGGAAAATCATTAGATTCCCATTCTTTATAGATAACGAGCGTTGAATCCGTGCACTTATTGGTAAAGGTTACTTTGTAATTTCCGCTGGATACAGCCGTAAATTTAACCTTATTTACATTTTCATCAACTACGCCATCACCCTCTACTTTAACAAAATTATGGCGGATAATCGAGTTTTCTTCAAATTCGATATTATTGGAGCTATTGCCATAAAGTCTTATGGTGCTTTTGCCAAGCGAATAGCCGTTGGTGAAAGTGGCATTGGCATAAGATGGCTTTTCAGTAGGCTCACCATTCTTGTCCAGCCAAATTTTTTCGATTTCCAGGTCATAGGTTCTCCACAAACCGTTTATAAAAATCATGTTGATGTTTTTCAACTCATCATTTGTTATTTTGTTATTTTTATCGAGCAACATGAAATAGCGCGGAATTTGGTACAGCAGATAGCCCCCATCAGTAGGAACGCCTTCTTCTTGTAAAATCCAATAATCCCAGTAAGCATTTGAATTTTTGGCGGTAATATAGAACTTGCCGTCCTCAAACCATTTGAATACATCCGGATCTACCTTAAGGATTCCGTCTTCTTTCTGTTTTTCATTCCAGTAGAAGTAAATGCCGGGATAATCACCGCTGTGAGCGTTAGACGTAATTTTGTCTCCCGAAGCATCATTTTTTTTGCTGGGTACCGGTTTCAATGCAGTAGAAGGTACCATCTTATCTTTTGCGTTGGACTGCTTAAAATTGTCTTTAGCTACTTTTGCATCCTTAGCGTTCCAAGTCATATCATTACCGTTTAAGCTGATGCCGGGCTTAGGTGCGTTATCGGCTGCGTACGCGATTAATTGGAACATCGTGAGCACCATAACGATAGCAATGATAAGTGTCAATGTCTTTTTATACATTTCTGAAAACCTCCTTAGATTATTTTCTCTTTTTTTGGAGTAAAGATCTCCGTTTTTGTTGATAACGTCCAACTATTAAACGGCCTCTTTTATTTTCCGGTTATGGTTCCGGGTTTTCAGTCTCATTGATATCGCTCAATGTGATTAAGCGGCTCTGTCTTTTGAAATGAGCAGTTTCTAATATGTCATCAATTTATGAGAATACTCTTTAGTAATACAGCCCAGTTCATTGGATACATGCAATGTTTTAATATAAGTATATAATCTTACCTCCTTTCTCAACTTTACAAGTAAATACCAACAATGATTTTTTCCTAACTTAAGTATTAAGAAAAACTTGTTCTGTTCAATTATGTAATATGCAAGATGTATATTATTTATACCCAAGGCTTAGATACTAAAACAAAAGAATATAAGTAAAGATGAACTGCGAATTATTATTGGTCATGTCGGGAATTAACTGTTATTTTGTGCACTTGAGCCTATTTAGACAGAGGAGATTAGATAGAGGGGAACGGTTCTCTCCGGCCAATTTTTGCACTTAAACAATGTCGACATATATTTACAATTATTGTATAGTTATTAAAACACTATGTTCACAACTAGCAAGACATAATCCGAATTTATTAAATACATTTAAAGGAGTGTGTTAAGATGCCAAGACAAGCGAGGGCTTACAGTGATATATGTACATATCATATAATGATAAGAGGTAATGAAAAAAAGAAGATATCTAAGATAATGAAGAAAGAAGGTATTTTATTGGTGTTTTATTTGATAAATTAAATGAAGAAAAAGCTGAAATTTCAAGTAAAGGAAGGGAATGGCATGAATTGGTACCAGACAATAAAACATAAAAGCATGCAAATTTACGCACCAGAAGCCAGATAAATAAGAATTTTTGTGCTAGTCGTTAGACAAATGAAATTCAGAACCTCGTTCGACCCAATTTTCTAACCATGTACCACTTTCGAAAATCAATTTACCATTTTTGATTGAAAATATATACTTTTCTTCCTCGCTTACAGTGAGAATCAGTTTTTTATCCGTAACAGAATATTTACCGGTCGGAGCAAAGCTTAAATATGGAGGGCCTAGTAGTATAAAATTATTATCGTCTTGCAACTTTAATGTAGATGCTGATAAAATATCACCATCTGAAACATAAGTCCCTGCTTTAAATAAAAACTCATGCTGCTTGTTTGAACATGCCGAAAGCATGATTATCAATATAAGAGTAATTATTATAAATACAATTCTATTTTTCACGTGCTATTCCTCCTTGAATATTGTCGCCTGTCATCCGGTAGATGAAGTAATACATTACAATTATACCACAACACCTCCGCAATTCCAGCATAACTTCGAGCAAAAAAATTCAATATTTAAAGGAGAAATGTTATGTCTAAATGAAAAATTAGCTTCATTATTTGCTCTATTTATGTTTATTTCAGTGCTTACGGGATGTAATGCAAATGAATTGGATATATCAGCCTGTTTGGTGAAATTAGTGCGATGACACAGTATGAAATTAAAGGAGCAATTCAAAGTGGAGGCTCTAGAGGCACCTACAGAAATAGTTAAAAATCTGGCACCTTACACAATATATGGCTAGCATAAACAAATGAATATTATTACTAAAATACGTAAAATTATCGAAAATTTTTTGGCTTAGAGCTTTTGTAAAAAACTTGTATATTTCAATAAAAATTTTTGCCTAAAATAAACTTTTCAAGATTTTTAAAAGATAAAGCAGAAAATGTCGTAA
>DNNV01000070.1 GCA_003497505.1 Clostridiales bacterium
TAGATAATCGTCACTTAAAATATCCGGATTTTTGATTACTATGTTGCATGCTGCACGGATGCGGTCTTCAATAACGCCGTTTAGCACGACTTCTGCCGCCTCATTGGATTTAAGTCGTTCAACAAACTGCTGCGCAATATGGAAGCCGTGAGTTCTCATAGTATTAAGAAGGCTTTCTTTTGTGAAGTAAGAGGAGAGGCCGGCAATTGTTAATACGGCCATGAATACAACCAAAAGAGGAAGATACAGTATTTTAGCTCTAAATGAAAGGGATTTTTTGTACAGTGCACTTAATATGCCTGAATGATTTCTTTCGTTCATATTTACCGCCTTATATTTTCAGTAATAATTAGTTGCGATATTATCGCCAAAACAAAGCCAATGCTTGTAGCAGCAGCAATAAAGATTGTACTATATGTATCGTCACAGAAGATAATTTGATTAATAAAAATGTATAATAATTTGTAAAATTAAAAAATAAACATCAGACAGCTCAGAGCTTTATTGTTGTTAAAAAAAGTTTGCCAAAAAAAGTTTATCTTTGTGATTTTGGGTATAATTATATCAATAAAGACTACTTTATATCTTAGTGAAAAGGAGAATTGAAATATGAGTGATTTATTTAGCTTAAAGGGAAAAGTTGCACTGGTAACGGGAGCGTCATCAGGCTTAGGAGTACAATTTGCAACAGCGCTTGCAAGAGAAGGTGCGGATGTTGCTATAGTTGCCAGAAGAGTGGAAAGATTAAACGATGTAAAGAATGAGCTGGAGAAATTCGGAGTGAGAATTCTGCCTGTTCAATGTGACGTAACGGATGTGGAGCAGGTAAAAAAGGCCGTCGCTGAGGTTAAGGAGCATTTTGGAAGGATTGATATTCTTGTTAATAATGCCGGAATAGGATTTGCTGCACCTGCGGAAGAGCAGACCGACGAACAGTGGAATAAAATGATAGGGCTTAATCTCAATGCTGTTTACTTCGTTGCCAGAGAAGTGGGTAAAGTAATGGTAGAGCAGAAATACGGGAAAATAATAAACTTAGGTTCAATTCACAGTACAGTTGCAATGAATGCTTTTCCGGTATCTGCGTACATGACTGCAAAAGGCGGAGTTATGGCTATGAGCAAGGCTCTGGCAGTTGAGTGGGCTAAATACAACATTACGGTAAATACAATTGGGCCTTCATACTTTGAAAGTGAGATGACATCAGCCATTGTATCAGACCCGTCATTCCAGTCCATATTACAGGCTTACTGTCCAATGGGAAGAGTGGGTAGAAAGGGAGAGCTTGACGGAGCAGTAGTATATTTCGCTTCGGATGCTTCGAGCTTCACCACAGGACAGTATCTTGCAATAGACGGAGGCTGGACTGCAATCTAAATTAAATAAGGTTAAAAGGCTAGCGCATATCGGTATGAGGCGTCAGCCTCTTATTTTTTTAGGAATTTTTTATTGTTTGTTTGATTTTTATAGTGTATCATAAGGTAACGATATATAATAATTGCGATGATGGTGAGATTATGTTTTTTGATTTTTTACAGCTTTTGGGCGGTATAATGCTATCTGTGGGACAGGTGCCTCAGATTATGCAGATAATGAGGACTAAATCTGCAAAGGATTTGAATTTGAAGACATATGTTATGATGGTTACAGGTATTTCATTTATGGAGGCCTATGCAATCAATCTTGTGGTGCATGGTGCAGGTGGAGCATTTCTTGTTACAAATACAATTTCTTTGATTGCTTCATCAATTATGCTATTTTTAATTTTGAAATATGGGCGGAATAAAGATTTTGTGGAGAAATAAGCTATGGAATTTGGAATGACTGATTTAATAAAGCAAAGAAGAAGTATAAGAATATTTGGGGATGAAAAGCTATCTAAAGAAGATATTGTGAACATACTAAAGGCAGGGCTTCTGGCGCCGTCGTCAAAAAACAAAAAGCCGGTGAAATTTGTAGTGGTTGAAAACAGGGATGATTTAGATAAGCTGAGAAGCTGCAAGGAGAAAGGCGCGGATGCTCTTTATACGGCAGCTTGCGCAATAGCTGTAATAGCCGACAGTCAGAAAAGTGATGTGTGGATTGAGGATGCATCTGTTGCGGCATCATATATGCAGCTTAAGGCGGAAGAGCTGGACATAGGCTCCGTTTGGATACAGATGAGAAAACGAAGCAATGGCTTCAGTGATTCGGAAACTGAGGTTAGAAAGGTGCTGAACATACCTGATAACTACGGTGTGCTATGTATATTGGCGCTGGGATATAAGGATGAGAGCAGAAAGCCATACGAAGAAAGCGATATTGATTATTCAAGGATTTGTTTTGATAAATATCAATAATTAATCTGAACATAAAAGATGTTGCAAAAATGAAAACATTTTCTAAAGGAGAGGAAGTGGAGTATGCTAAATGAAATGAAAGAAAGATGGACAGCATATATAAATAATGACATAACTTCGTCGGAAATCAAACCATACATATTGGAGTCATGGGAAAGATGCAGGAAAATGGATGTGAATCATTTATCCGGGTACGGAAGCAAGGTAAGTGCTTCTGAGCTGGAGAAAAGCATTTTAAAAAGGCAGGAGCTTATAAAGCTTTCAAGACCTATTATGGAAAATGTTTTTGAAATGGTCAAAAGTACAAACTACAGCGTTGTTTTGACTGATGAAAAAGGCATCATCATAGATCTGATAATAAACAATGATATAATGGATTTCCACAGCACATTGAATTTTGTAAAAGGAACACTATGGAATGAAAAAAGTGTGGGAACAAATGCTATCGGCACATGCCTTGCAACTGATAAACCGGTGCAGGTAATAGGTGCTGAGCATTATTGTGAGTATCATCACAGATGGACATGTTCGGCGGCTCCCATACACAACAGCAAGGGAGAAATTATCGGGAGCTTTGATATATCAGGACGAGCGGAAGATGTACAGGCTCACACATTCGGAATAGCTGCTTCAAGTGCCAACAGAATTGAAAAGCAGCTTATTATTTCAGAATCGTACAATCTTATGGATACAACCTTTGACTCAATACTTGATGGCATTATTGTAATAGATAACGATTTTAAGATTGTAAAAATGAACAACAAAATACCAAAGCTTTTTAAAATTGAGGAAAAGGATGTCCTTGATATAGATATTTCAAAAACATTGAAAGGCATAGATGTTGAAAAAAATATTTTTATGAGGAAGAAAAAGATGGGATATTCTGATCTTACTATCCCGTTTGGTAATAAAAAAATAGAGTGCTCCCTCAGCATTTCTCCGCTATTTGAAGGAGATGATGTTACAGGAGCTGTTATAGTATTGAGGGAGTCAAAGCATGTAATCAAAGAGGTAAGCAAGCTTGCAGGGTTTAAGGCAAACTACACCTTTGACAGCATCATTACCGACAATGACAAAATGCGTGAACTTGTGAATATGGCAAAAAAGATTTCCAGGACCGACTGCGCTGTATTGATAGAAGGAGAAAGTGGAGTTGGAAAGGAATTGTATGCTCAGTCAATTCACAATGAAAGCCACAGGAGAAACGGACCGTTTATAGCCATAAACTGCTCGGCAATTCCGAAGGAGCTATTTGAAAGTGAACTGTTCGGTTATGAAAGCGGTTCATTTACTGGTGCCATGAAGGGCGGCAGGCCGGGAAAATTTGAGCTTGCCAGCGGTGGTACAATTTTTCTTGACGAAATAGGGGAAGTTCCTCTGGAGGTGCAGCCCAAGCTTTTAAGGGTGCTGGATAACAATAAAATCGTAAGGATTGGAGGGACATATGAAAGACCTCTGGATGTGAGGGTTATTTCAGCAACAAACAGAAATTTGATTGAGGAAGTGACTAAAGGCTCCTTCAGGCAGGATTTGTATTTCAGGCTTAATGTGATAAATCTAAGGATACCGCCTCTGAGAAACAGAAGGGAAGACATACTGAAGCTTGCCAAATATTTCCTGAAAAGCCTGAATGAAGAAAACAACGGTGTGCATAAGTTTTTCAGCCACAAGTTTGAAAACAGACTTATGGAGCATGAGTGGACAGGAAATGTAAGGGAGCTTAAAAATATTATCCAGCGAGCGTACTATATGTCCGAGGAGGAAGAAATTAAGGGTGTACCCCTACACAGCAAGGATATGAAGCAAGTAGAGGAAAAAGCCACGCTTAATCTCAAGGATGTGGAAAGAGAAAGTATAGTCCGTGCTTTGATGTTTAATGACAGGAATGTTTTAAAGGCAGCCAGGGACTTAAACATAAGCAAGGCCACCATTTACAGGAAAATAAAGGCTTATTCCATAGATTTGAATAATTTTGAAAAACTTGTTCAATAGTGATTAGTATCAAAATGAGACTGTAAGGGAAAATGTTTTATATGTGATATTGAGAATGCAATCTCGCAGTTTTGCCAATAAATTTTTAAAAAGTGTCTCATCCATAGTATCGATGTGAGAAAATAGTCTCACATTGATACTTTTTTATTGCGAAATATATGCTAAATAAATGCTCAGCTTTTGTAAAGAGCCTAGATTCCAACATTATTTACAGAGAACAAATTCTTGATTTTATTGGCATGTATATTGCTTTATATATACTTAGTATCGGAGGTGGTGAAAACGAACAGGTTTATAATCGAATTCGGAATGGGAATTGATTTTCACGGACAGGATGTGACGAAAGCAGCTGTCAAGGCCGCGAAGGATGCCATATCCAGAAGCTGTCTGGTGGGATTAAATGAGGTTTGCGGGTTTTCTCAGGACAATATTGATGAAGGCGTTTTTATCGAGGTTACCATTGCTGTTACAAGACCGGAAGAGGTAGCCGCAGAAGATGTGGCAGAGTGCTTTCCGGTAGGTAGTGTTAAGGTGAAGGCTGTAGAAGGAGGTTTAAGAACAGAAGGTCTCTATTTCCCAGGTTTTGGGGATAATGATGATTCCATTGAAGTTGCTGTGGCATGTGTGAAGGTTGAAGTAAAAAAATGATGGGAGGTAGTATTTTGAAAATTACAAACGAGCAAATTAAGAACATGTATGAAACAATGCTTAAAATTCGTAAATTTGAAACAAGAGCAAAGGATTTATTTGCCGAAGGCAAGGTTGGAGGTTTCGTCCACCTTTATATCGGCGAGGAAGCAGTGGCAACGGGAGCCTGTGCTAATTTGAGAGATGACGACTATATAACAAGCACACACAGAGGACATGGTCACATTATAGCCAAGGGCGGAGACCTGAAATATATGATGGCTGAGCTGTTTCAAAAAGAGA
This sequence comes from Clostridiales bacterium, assembly GCA_003497505.1. GTDB lineage: Bacteria > Bacillota > Clostridia > Tissierellales > Sedimentibacteraceae > Sedimentibacter. The sequence continues at coordinate 5,262 of DNNV01000070.1, forward strand.
CAGGCTATTGTAAGGGGAAAGGAGGTTCCATGCACATAGCGGATGCTACCAAGGGAATATTGGGAGCTAACGGAATTGTTGGAGCAGGCCATAATATCGCTGTGGGTTCGGGACTTGCCATACAGCACAGAAAGACAGACCAGGTTTGTTTATGCTTTTTTGGTGATGCCTCTACCAATCAGAGTACATTCCATGAGGCGTTAAATCTTGCCAGTGTCTGGAAGCTGCCTGTGATATTCGTGTGTGAAAATAACGGCTATGGAATTTCAGTAAGCCAGGCAAAACATCAGGCAATAACGGATGTTTCTGTAAGAGCTGCAGCATACAATATACCGGGAGTTACAGTGGACGGAAATGATGTGTTTGCAGTATACGAGGCTGTGGGAGAAGCTTCTTCCAGAGCACGAAAGGGACAGGGCCCCACGCTGATAGAGTGCAAGACTTACAGATGGAGGGGGCACTTTGAGGGAGATCCCACTGTTTACAGACCGGATGGTGAATTGGAAGCATGGATTAAGAAGGATCCAATACCGAGATTGGAAAAATATATGCTGGAAAATGATGTGATGACTGAAGAAGAAATAGCAGGGGCCAATGAGCGTATTGATGCATTGGTGGAGGAGGCAGAAAGATTTGCTGACGAAAGCAGCATGCCGTCATTGGAGTCAGCACTTCAGGATGTTTATACAGATATAATAGAGGAGGGCAGAGTAAGATGAGAAAAATGACTTATGCTGAAGGAATCAGAGAGGGAATGAGCATGAGAATGAGAGAAAATTCTAATGTTATTCTCTTCGGGGAAGACGTGGGAAAATTCGGAGGCTGCTTCGGTGTATCCGCAGGAATGTTTGATGAATTCGGAGAAGAGATGATAAGAGATACACCCATATCCGAGGGTGTTATTGTAGGAGCAGCCGTAGGCTCTGCCGCTTGCGGACTAAGACCTATAGCCGAATTGATGTTTGTTGATTTTCTTACTGTGGGAATGGATCAGCTTGTAAATCAGGCTGCTAAAATGAGATACATGTTCGGCGGAAAGATAACTCTTCCTATGGTGCTGCGCCTTCCCGGAGGGGGAGGAACAAGCGCTGCGGCACAGCACTCCCAATCTCTTGAAGCCTGGGTAACTCATGTTCCGGGATTAAAGGTTGTATATCCTTCCAATGCTCAGGACGCATTGGGTATGATGCTTACGGCCATAGACGATGACAACCCTGTGGTGTTTATGGAAAACAAGGTTCTGTATTCCGTGAAGAGCGATGTTGAGGATGAAGTAAAGCCTATACCATTTGGCAAGGCTTCAGTAAAAAGAGAGGGAAGCGACGTTACCATCATAACATACGGAAAGCAGGTGCTTGATTCTCTTAAGGCTGCCGAGACTTTGGCCAAGGAAGGTATTGATGTGGAAGTGATAGACTTAAGGTCATTGTTCCCTCTTGACAAGGATGCTATATATAATTCCATAGAAAAGACACACAAAGTGGTTGTGGTGAGTGAAGAAGCCAAGAGAGGAGCATTTACGGGAGAGATAGCTTCCATGATAGCCGAGGAAAGATTTTATGAATTGGATGCTCCAATAAAGAGAATAGGAGCGCTGAATACACCAATAGCCTTTGCTTCAAATCTTGAAAGCTACATCCTTCCTAATGAGCAGGATATTGTATTGGCGGTTAAATCACTTTTCTGATATAAGCAGACAAACACTAATCTGCCTGCTAAATGTGCAGGCAGATTAGCATAATGTGCTATAGGAAGGAGTGATAATGTGATTTCAATAGGCATAATAGCGAATCCTGCCTCTGGAAAGGATATACGGAGACTTGTTTCTCATGCAACTACAATAGATAACAACGAGAAAATAAATATTGTTGAGAGAATTGTGCTTGGAGCTCAGGCCTTGGGTGTAGAAAGGGTATACATGATGCCGGATTCACATAATATGGGCTACATGGTTGAAGATAAGCTGAACACCTGCAACGAGCTGAAATGCGACATAAATGTAATTAATATGATGAGGTTTGACGGAGCGGAGGATACGCAGACAGCGGCAGAGCTCATGGAGAATATAGGCGTAGGATGCATAGTCACCCTGGGAGGTGACGGAACAAACAGAGCAGTTGCAAAGGTTGTGAAGGATACTCCTCTCATATCCATATCCACAGGAACTAACAACGTTTATCCTGTAATGATGGAAGGAACCGTTGCGGGAATGGCCGCAGCAGCGGTTGCTTCGGGACGTCTTGACAATAACTTATTTGTAAAAAGAGACAAGCGTATAGAGATATACAGAAACGGTGAACTTGTGGATATTGCTCTCATAGACGCCGTTATATCCACTGATGTGTTTGTGGGCTCAAAGGCCATATGGGATATGGACAGCATTGAGAAAATAATAGTTACAAGATGTCATCCCGCATCTATCGGATTTTCATCAATAATGGGAAGCAAAATAATAATTGACGCTTCGGATGACTGCGGAGCGTATTCGGAAATAAATGCAAAGGGTACAAAAGTTATTGCGGCTGTGGCGGCGGGAGTTTTGACTCCCATTGCAGTTTCAGAGCCGATTATATTAAATTTGGACGATGAATATAAATTTATCTCGAGCGCAAGAGGGACAATAGCCCTTGATGGTGAAAGGGATATAACTTTTGCGGAAAATCAGGAG
>DNNV01000359.1 GCA_003497505.1 Clostridiales bacterium
TTGCTTCACCGTCAGAAATTCAGCCAGCACCTGTGGATTGTTGTAGATTTTCAGAATTTCACCAATAGCGGCAAGGCCAAAGCCCATATCCTTAAGCGCTGTGATTCTGCCTGCAACCGGCAGCTGATCCTCGCCATAATACCGATAGCTTGTAAAGCTATCGGTGCTTTTAGGCACCAACAAACCTATTTCATCGTAATGGCGCAGCATCCGTATACTGATCCTTGACAGTTTTGAAAAATCACCTATTTTCAGCATTTTTATTGTCCTCACATATATGTGTTTTTTGAGCTCATCCTCAGTATAGAGTATACCACAATGTGAGAGTCAATAGGGTTTTCAAAATTATCTCCACCCTCATTTCCGGACAGCATCCAGCCACTTCCATATCACCCCGCAGGGGAGCTTGGTTATTAAGTTGTTTTGATAGCCTTTCGGCCTTAAAAAGAGAAGCGCCCCGCCTTTATCTAAAAAGGCAGGGTGCTTCTCTTTTGACCTAATGTTATGCGAGTTCCGCTTTATTAAGATATCGTGGAATTTTTTGTTGGGATTTGAACTATTATGCACCATAGATTATGCTCATAATAGTTAGTACCCTATATTTCAAATGTTCTTTTTCTTTTCATACAAAATGTAGGCTATGAAATATATGGGGATTGCTAAAAGCAAAATCAAACAAAAATCTCGAGTTGCTGAGTATGAGGTAGCATTAAATCCTGTAATCATAACATGACTTACAAAGTAAGAAACAGGAACAAATAGCATCTTTACTATTATAGCTTTAACCTTTTCTTTCTTTCTGAACATTAGAAAGAATACTGCCAAAACAAGCGCAATTAACATGTCAAGAGTAATATAGTAATTCAAAAACAATCGTGGTAAGGTCATAACTCCGCCATTATAAATGGGATTTTCACCATAGATTACCTTATCTTCTTGGTCCCCATTGGATACATAATAAATGGTATTAACTGCTTCTCCGTTTGGGTTTACTATTATTGTTTGCTTTTTCTCGGTATTAAATAGTTTGTTCCAAATTGTATCATAAAGGCTTATGTCATATACACCCTGTGCTCTTTGCGAAAGCTCATATTCTCCTGTGAATGAAAGTGTTACACTACCATTATTCTCCTTTGCAGCGGCAATTTCTAATGATTCGGTATATGGTAGATATTCGGGTGCAGTCAGATATACAAAAGACAATATTACAATAATAGCTGAAAGTATTCCTGTAAATACTCGTTTTTTCCTTATATCCAATCTTAATTTTTTCAGAATGGCAACACCGTCTTGCTCGTTTATTATAACTTCTGGTACATTTAAATCTGTTTTTAATAAGGAAAGTTCTTTTCTACATTCGTCACAATTTTGTATGTGATTTTCTACAAACTTCCTTGTATCTTCGCTTATAAGATTATAAATATACAAAGGCAAAATATCCTTTATAATATTACAGTTTACATTATTCATTATTTGCCTCCATTTGGTGCAATATTTGTTTTTTTGCTCGGTAATAAGTAACTCTTGCCCAACTCTCAGTTTTTGCAAAAATTAAGCTGATTCTATTAAATGATAGGCTGCCGAAAAATCTTAACATAAATACTTCTTTATACGGTTCGCTCATATTGTGCAGGATTTTTAATACTAAAATAGACTGTTCCTCCAATATCAAGTTATCCAAAATATCATTATTTCCGATTGCATTGTCTGTAATTTCGTAAGGGGAGAAAAGCTTTTGGCGATTGTATTGTGTATAATATGTGTTTCGTGCTATGGTGAAAAACCATGCTTTAATATCTTTTCGTCCATCAAAAGTATGCATGTTCTCTATTGCTTTAAAAAAAGTGTCCTGTGTAATATCTTCTGCAACAGCTTTGTTTTGTGATAAACCATACAGAAAAGTATATACATCTTTGAAATACAATTTATATACTTCTTCAAATTCCAAATTCAAATCCTCCTTTCACCTTACTAACTAATGAAACCTGATTTCGTTACAAATTTTTTGATTTTTCGAAAACAGCGGTCTGCTTTTGTAGACAGCTCTACTATAGGGTATATAAATAATCTTTATTTGCCCTATCTTATCACACAAAATGAAAAAGGTCATGTATGAGTTTGAATCCTCATACATGACCTTTTTGTTGCGAGCCTCGCTATATTAAGATATCATGCAGTTTAAAGTTGGGATTTGAACTATTACGCACCATAGATTATGCTCATTTTGCTCGTCTGTGCTTTCCTTCTTTTTTAACCATTATACGTTCACAAGCGGTTAATGGTGTTCTTTCCGATGTATGATGATGCTCTTTGCAAGCCACACAATCTCCATATCTTTCACACTTTATTCTTTTGCAAGGGCAATTATCGTCTTTGTATTCCATTATAAATTCACCTCGTAAATATAAATAATCTTTATTCACCTCATTCTATCATGGAAAACGAAATAATTTTTATACTATTCCGTTTCTGTCAAAACAACCTTTTTCCGTCTGAAATATTTATACCAAGCTCTTTCGCCATACTGGTTTGCTTAAATGGATTTACTTTTTCCACTACTCCGTCATGTTTAAAAAATGAGCCTGTATTTTTGAACCAAAAAGTTACATTAGCTTTTACGCATTGTTCACGGATATTAAGTACCCAATCATAATCACATTCTCGAGCCTCTCGCCCCGTTTCACCGCCAACCGTAACATGGTCTACCCCATAGAGATACGGTGTTAAATCTATTGCTTCTAAAAGTGG
>DNNV01000404.1 GCA_003497505.1 Clostridiales bacterium
TTCCATTTCAGTGCTGCACATATCCATTGCAAGACGCGTACAGATATATCCCTGAACAAGCAATGTAAGTGAAAGAGCCACCGGAAGAACTGGCAGTACCAATGTTACTATAGGTATGGTGGCAACAGCAATCATTGTCGTCCACCTGAATGTCCCCATTCCTCCAACCAGTGAATCCATAGCTTCTCTTCCATCCTTGTACCTTTGAGAAATCGATGCAGTAACTGCAGCCCACAGTGGCCCACTTAATTGAGTATACGGAGATATAAATGCCTGAACTAAATTTCTAATACCGCTTATCAGATTAGATCTGTTGGCATTAAAATCTATTTTTTCATCTTTTCTTATTTCTTCAGTTTCATTAATAAGACTCTCACTTGTAACAAAATCACCAAATGCTATTATATATGCCATTACCGCCATAGGTACTGCAGCTATAAATACATTCATACTTGGAAATCCAATACTAAATGGGCTCACAGCATTTATTACTGCTGCAATTTCCGGAATTTTGAAAAAGGTCCCGATTTGCACATTAGGAACCGGAAGTTCTCCAGCTATAGGCCCAATAATAATAGCCAATGCCACTGCGGGCAGCATGCCATACTTTCCTAAAGCATTGGCAAATTTGCTTTTCTTTCTCAAATTTCTGAATCTTTGTGAGAACAATAAATAAAATGCAACCAGCACTCCAACAGTTACAGCTATCGGGTAGGTTCCGAATCTACCTCCCTGCTTAAATTCTCCATATATTGCAGCTACACCAGCTCCCAGCAGTATACCCGCCTTTATAGATGTAGGCACGATATTTATAACCTTATTTGCCAGCCCGGTTATACCAAATACAATAAATATGATAGCTACCTCAAGCTGAAGAGCTACTAGCGCCTGAGTCCTTTCCGGTCCTATTATGTAATTTGACAGAAATGCAATTGTAAGTGGTATTGATGGCGTTATCCACCCCGGAACAACCGGGTCACCCAAGAACGAATGCAACACATAGCCAATTCCGTTTATTATAACCATGCTCCAGGCAATTTCGTAAGGTACTCCGAGTACGTCGGTTAAAACCGGAATTGCTCCGAGGCATGTTGCACACATCAATATAGCCTGAAAAAATTCTGACCATTCCCATTTATAGTGAATGAAAGGCAGCCGTATTTTGAAAATGCCGGCAGGAATAAATGGTTGTTCTTTTCCGTATTCTCTTATTGTGGACATAATTATCTCCTTTATTAGATATTAGAATTTTTCCTTGAATCTTTGTTCATATTCATCAATCAATCCATCTCTGAAATCAGGATGCGCTATATTTATAAGCGCCCTTGCTCTTTCTCGCAGGGTCCTTCCTTTCATGTGCGCAATTCCGTACTCTGTTACAATATAATCCACATCATTTCTCGATGTAGTTACAGAAGCCCCCTCATCAAGCAGCGGCACTATTTTTGAAACTGTTCCTTTTGCCGCTGTAGATGGCATTGCCATTATAGATCTGCCGTTTTTTGCAAGTGCAACTCCTCTGACAAAGTCTACCTGACCGCCTACACCGCTTATTTGCTTAAGCCCAACACTTTCCGAGCATACCTGCCCCATAAGGTCCACCTGCACACATGAATTAATGGACACCATGTTATCATTTTTCATAATTACGGTCGGATTATTCACATAATCTACGGAGTGCATTTCTACCGACGGATTGTTATTAACAAAATCATACAGCTTCTTGCTCCCCATAAGGAATGTTACAATCATTTTTCCTGGATGGAACACTTTTTTCCTGTTTGTTATCACCCCTGCCTTAACAAGCTCCACAACACCGTCAGAGAACATCTCGGAATGTATTCCCAAATCCTTTTTATCTCCGAGGAAAAGAAGCACCGCATCCGGAATTGCTCCTATTCCGAGCTGCAGCGTATCTCCGTCATTAATGAGAGATGCGCAGTTTTCCCCTATAGCCTTTTCAACTTCCCCAATTTTAGGTGCTTTTAATTCAATAATGGGTGAGGAATGTTCAACAAAATAATCAATTTCAGACACATGAAGAAATGTGTTTCCCATAGTTCTCGGCATCTGGTCATTTACCTGTGCGATTACAATATCTGCCGCTTCGGCTGCAGGCTTGGTGTAGTCAATTGCCACACCCAGGCTGCAGTATCCGTGCTCATCAGGAGGTGTTGTCTGTATAAGAGCTACGTCAACCTTCATAGAAGTCCGGAAAAGCTTGGGAACCTCATAGAAGAAGCTTGGCGTGTAGTCTCCTCTTCCTGAATTTACAGCCTCTCTGGTGCATGCACCCACAAATACAGCATTATGCCTGAAATGCTTTTCCATTCCCGGATACACATATTCTCCCTTCCCCATTGCAACCATATGTACTATTTCCACATTTTCATATCTATCTTTATTTTCAACCATTTTTTCGACGATATACGATGGCTCCCCAACCGCATGACCTACAACTACTCTGTTGCCTGATTTAATTATGGATACAGCCTCCTCAGCTGAAACAAGTTTGTCGCTG
>DNNV01000125.1 GCA_003497505.1 Clostridiales bacterium
ATAATTGTTTACTTTCTTTCAACAGACCCTGCCTTTAATAAGGTTGAAAACTGGGGCACATTTTCGAACTATAAAACACGCGATTCATAAACGGATAAATAAAAAATTGCTCAATATGCAGAGCAATTTTTTATTTGTTATCTCAGTTCGGAAACAAGCACAGCGTCTAATTCTGAATTTTCCTCCGGAACTCCTACCAAATACAGTGTATAGAAGGTATTTACGTCCAGGGGAGTATCGGAAACAGTTGTTGCACTATCGCTTGTTCCGGAAGGGGTTATTCTGAACGTGTATGTCCCAGGCTGTGTACATGCGTAGCTTGATATTCCCTTAAATGGGACGTTGCTGAAAGCAACTGAGTCGTCGGGAAATATAACGTCCATAGCCGAAGCATCGGAAGACAGATGGATGAATCTCACACATGAAACTCCTGACCTGTTTGGAGAAATTGGTTCCTGTATGGGATATAAGCTGATATCCGGCGCTTTTCCAACGGCAGCAATAGTATATACTGCCTTTTCGGGAATATAAACCATGGTGTCAACAATTGCATCGTTCTTTGTCCCGGCAGGATAAATTTTAACATTGTAGTTACCGGTGGGAACCGGTAAATAAGAGGATAATTCTTTAAAGAGAATATTTTTAATAATAATATTATCATTGACATAAACATCTGCAGCCGGAGCATTCGGCGAGGCATGAAAAAATCTGACATTTGAATTCATTTGCCGCTGCATCATATAGTATTGTGCCAGCATACTTCCATATGGATTACCGTACATTGTATTAACTCCTTTGATATTATTTAATATCAATATATGAATCATATATTAAATAGTGATATAAGTGAGGACGGTAATATAGAAACGCACTTTGTACAATAATCATCCTTTTAACATACAAAAAAGGATGGTATAATGATTAAAGACATCTAAATTCAGGAGAGAAAAATGAATAATCAAGAAATGTTTATAAAGGAAAATGCACCTTGTTATATTTACAATAATGAGCAAATTATTGCTCAATGCAGAAAATTGAAAGAAGCTCTGTTTGCATTTGATTTTTTATATTCTATAAAGACTAATCCTTTTGCTCCGGTAATACAAAGCATCGCTGGAGAAGGCTTTGGTGCTGATGCCGCTTCCTCTCAGGAAGTCGAGCTTTCTATAAAAAGTGGCATGGCCCCGCAGGATATTTTATTTTCTTCTCCGGGAAAGACGGCAGATGATATTTCACAGTGTTTTGAAAAATGCATTATAATAGCAGATAGCTTTTCCGAAATCAAAATAATTGATGATGAAGCAAAAAAGCGCAATCAAGACATAAAAATAGGCATTCGAATAAATCCGGACTTTTCTATGGACTCTGACATTGGAACACCGAGTAAATTCGGCATTGACATGGAGCAGGCCGATGAACTGGAAATACTGCTGCAGAGCTGTGACAATATAATTATTTCAGGAATACATATACATATAAAATCACAGATATTAGATGTTAAGAAGCTCGGTGATTACTATCATAATTGCTTTAATGCGGCTAAAAAACTGAATAAGCTTGAGAATATAAAAATTGAATTTATTAATTTCGGCAGTGGTATAGGTGCGTTATATAATATGGAGAGGGATGTCCCGGTTAATTTAGATGAGCTGTCGGATATTGTGAACTCCATTGTTTCGGAAAATGCTGAAACGATGAAAGCAAAGCTCTATATTGAAACAGGCCGTTTTGTTGTTTGCAATGCCGGAACATATTACACAGAAATTGTTGATATAAAGCAATCCCGAGGAAAGAAGTATTTAATTGTAAAAAACGGAATGAATGGCTTCATGCGCCCTGCAATTGCAAGTCTTTTGCAAAAAGCAACGGGAAACAGTGAATTTCCGGGGCAAGAACCGCTGTTCACATCCTATAACGCTTTTGGGCTGAATGTATTAAACAAGTCGTCACAAAAAGAGAAGGTCACTGTTGTCGGCAATCTCTGTACGGCACTTGATGTTATAAAAGAAGATGTTGAATTAAATAAGGCATTGGTTGGAGACATAATTTCTGTCAGCAACGCCGGAAGCTACGCCTATTCTTTATCTCCGCTTATATTTTCAAGCCATCCGCTACCGTCTCAATTCCTGCTGTGTGAGGACGGGGAGATGAAAAATGAATAACTATGTCACGGAAAGCATGCTATAAGTGATTAAGGAGTATTTTTTGAGGATTTTTAGAACTAAAGGAGTAAGAAATATATGGATTTTAAGCCGAATATAGATATAAAGGAAATAAAAACAAATTTAACCCGATTTATGATGTCTTACAAATTTGCATTGAATGAGATGAACACAAAGATTGATATTTTGATGCAGGAATTTCAGTATATGCATGAATATAATCCTATTGAGCATGTTAAATCACGTCTTAAGACACCTGAAAATATTTTGAAAAAGCTTCAAAGGAAAGGATTTGAATTATCATTACCCTCAATAAAAGAAAATATTCGTGATATTGCGGGTGTTCGAATTACATGCTCTTTTTTATCGGATATTTATAGGGTAAGTGAAATGTTGCAAAGCCAGAAGGATATAACAGTAATCGAATGCAAGGACTATATAAAAAATCCAAAGCCAAATGGTTACAAGAGCTTACACTTAATTATACAAATTCCTATTTTTATGTCTGACAGAGTGGAAAATGTCTATGTTGAGGTTCAGATAAGGACGATTGCAATGGACTTTTGGGCAAGCTTAGAGCATAAAATTTATTATAAATATGACAAAGAAGTTCCATCAAACTTAATTGACGAGCTGAAGGAAGCTGCTGATTCAGTATCGCAGTTAGATGATAAAATGGAGAGAATTCACAGAAAGGTCAGTCAATATAAAGAAAAGACCGAGCATGATGACGGACTGCTGGAGCTCATTCCTCAGAACTTTCTGACACAGTATCTTAATTTAAGTGAATAGATTGTATAAAAGGAAGTTCATGTTAATATTATTTAAAATAAGTATTGGAGGTTGGAAATGAAAAATATATATACTGCTGGAAAAAGA
>DNNV01000156.1:0-4002 GCA_003497505.1 Clostridiales bacterium
GAGAAAACAAACACTGTCAGAGAAGTTGCCGCAATATTTGCAATATTGTTGAAAATAAGGATTGTTGACATCAATATGTCGTAATTATCATCCAGCTTCAGTACTAAATCTACCTTTTTATTGCTTGAATCAGAAAAACTTTTCATTCTTGTTCTGCTGAAATTGATGAATGCCGTCTCTGCCGCAGAAAAAAATGCGGACATCACCACCAGCAAAACTAATATTATGACCTGACTTATACCGTCATCGTCCATTATTGTAACTCACTCCCAATTAATTATTATTGTTTATAGTATAATATATACCACAAAAATAGTCAATGTTTGCTTTTTTCATCAAGGTACAACAGATGATGTTATTTACATGTTGTGAATACATTCCTGTTTAATCTTTACAGTTGACCCTGATAATATCAATAGTGTATAGTTAGTATTATCAAAGGAGGTCTTAAAATGGCTACTTCTAACTACAATTCTGATAAGGCACTTTATAAAAGATTATTATTGCGATGTATTATTGCAATTTTTTGTGTCATTTTTATTTTTTTCATAATACCCAAGGCTATTCGGCTGTCGCTTCCCTTAGTGATTGCTTTTATAGTTGCGGCAATAGTCAATCCCCTGGTAAATAAGCTCCACCAAAAGCTTGGAATCTCCCGCAAGGTGACTGCGATTATTCTTGATTTGCTGATATTTATCATTGTATTTTCTTTAATTGGAATTCTTCTTTACTCCATTGTTGTTGAAGCAATATCACTGGTTAATTATATACTGGCTAATCGCAGCATTATAATGGACGAGCTTAACGATATTAAGGATGGGTTTACATGGTTAATCAGCTTGTTACCTCCTCAGGTCATAGATTTACTTGCTGATTTTGAAGAAAACCTTGTTAAATCTATACAAGCTTTCAGTAAGAATATGTTAAACCACCTTTTGTACGCCACCAACCTCATAACAACAATGGCAGGCAATTTCTTTGTTAACTTTATTATTTCCATACTTGCGGCTTATTTTATTATTGCGGACTATAATCAAATTTCTTTAAGGGCTAAAAAGTATCTTGGACGTAAAAATAATGAATTTTTTTCAATTATAAAAAACTCCATTTTCTCTGCATTGGGAGGATACTTAAAATCTCAGATACTGCTTGCTTTGTTTGCCTTTATCTTCATGTTTATAGCATTGATAATAATCAGGCAGCCCTATGCCCTGCTAATTGCATTTTGTCTCAGCATTGTAGATTTGCTGCCCATTGTCGGTACAATTGCAGTTGTTTTGCCCTGGGGTATTTTTGCCATAGCCGGAGGTGAAATCAATAAAGGAATATATCTGGTTGTTATTGGAATTGCATTTTTTCTTATTCGTAAAATTATTGAACCTAAAATCGTGGGAAGTCAAACAGGACTTCACCCGCTGGCGGCTTTGGCCAGCACCTATGTGGGACTTCAATTTTCCGGCATTTGGGGTGCTGTGTTAGGTCCTCTTGTATTGATGCTGACATTGAGCATCGTAAGATCCGGAATATTTAACAGCACAGTTGCTGACTTAAAAAAAATTAAAAATAAAATTTCAACTATACTTAACAGCAAGTGATTCCCACATAAATTCTCTTAGCAATAACAATGACATATTAAGGCAATATGAAAAAGCATAAAAATATTGAATAGCGAAATAATAATTAATACCTTCACATTACGGATTCTGTATAGTCCTTTCGTTGAAAATTAAACGAATGTTAAGAAATCCTTAATTGATTTGATTTGTAGAAATGATATACTTACAAAGCAAAAGGGTAGACAAAAATATGGAGGTTATAAATTGTTATCGTTTATTAGCATATTCAATATAGTTATATTTATTTTATTTACAGGATTTTATTCTTACCAGTTTTACTATGTGCTGGTTGGATTGTTCAGAAAGGAAAAAACTCTTGAGGCAGGAAAAAATCATCCTTATGCGGTGGTGATTGCCGCAAGAAATGAAAGTGCTGTTATCGCACATCTTATAAAGAGTATTCAAAAGCAGAAATATCCTTCATCTCTTGTTGACATATATGTTGTTGCGGACAACTGCACCGACAATACTGCTGACGTGGCACGTGCCGCCGGAGCAACTGTCTTCGAAAGATTCAACAGACAGTATGTGGGTAAAGGCTACGCATTGGATTATGCATTCAAACTTATTATGAGCAAATCAAAAAAATATGATGGTTACTTTGTATTTGATGCAGATAATCTGCTGGATGAAAATTACATCGCTGAAATGAACAAGGTGTTTGACAATGGATATAAAATAGTAACAAGCTACCGTAACTCTAAAAACTATGATACAAACTGGCTGTCTGCCGGTTACTCTCTTTGGTTTTTAAGAGAGGCGAAATACCTGAACAACTCCAGAATGATACTAAATACAAGCTGTGCGATTTCAGGAACGGGATTTATGGTAAGCGATGAGATAATCAGAAAGAACAACGGATGGAAGCATCATTTACTTACTGAAGATATTGAATTTTCAGTAGATAATGTAATCCATGGAGAAATAATAGGTTATTGCGGAACAGCCGTATTATACGACGAGCAACCATATCTGTTTGAGCAGTCATGGCATCAGAGACTTCGGTGGGCAAAGGGTTTCTACCAAGTATTTGGTAAGTATGGAAAAGAGCTATTTAAAAGTATTTTCACAAAAAAAAGCTTCTCATGCTACGACATGTTTGTAACTATATGTCCGGCACTGTTTTTATCTCTGTTAAGTGTGGGCATAAACCTTATGTTTCTTACGATTGGTTTAATAAACATTGAAATATATCCTGAAATTATACAGGAGACCTCGGGAGCCATAATAATGTCCGGCGTTAATTCATACTCGGTGTTGTTTGCCATAGGCTTCATAACAACCTTAACAGAATGGAACAAAATCAATTCAACAGCCTGGAACAAAATTAAATATATGTTCACGTTTCCCCTGTTTATTTTCACTTACATTCCGATTTCAATAGTGGCACTGTACAAGAGAATTGAATGGAAGCCAATCACACACAGCATTGTTAAATCTATAGAGGAAGTAAGGCAGTAATGAGAAAAACAGGTTCTTAAAAGAATAATGGACGAAAAAATACAAGAGGTGCAGAGGCTATGTCGCAGCACCTTTTTTATATGGAATTTTTGTATTGATTTTCCATATCGTTATGTTATAAAATGTATTTAAGAATTGCATATGCAACAATTAAATTGAAATGTGCGGAGGTGTGTAATGTCCGGAACAGAATTGATAGTCATTTGTATGTCGAGTTATTTTTCATATAAATTCTTTAAAATATGGTATGGGTCTTTATTTGATTCCTGGCCGCCTGAAAGAGCTAAACTAATAAGAAATATATTTATGGCCTTACCTGTTATTTCTTCGTTAATAATTTTATTTACGCTGGGAGCACTGGCGTCCTTTGATGTTGTGGGAGATCCTATATACATTCTTTTTTATCTGTTGCTGGGATATGCGTGGATTTATTTCAGCCTTACACTTACATCGTTGCTTTTTGATATATCGTGGATTGATGACGGATTAAATCTAGGAAACAAAGCCGTGCTGGCGCCTGTGACAGGAAGCTTCCTTGCAGCGACAGTAATATATTCTGGCGCAAACATAGGAGATGGTCCCGGATGGTGGTGTGTTGTATTTGCGGGAGGACTAGGTATGTGTACATGGTTTACATTATGCCTGATAATCAACAAACTTGCCAATATATTTGAACGTATTACCGTGGAGCGGGATATTGGCTGCGGAGCAAGAATCGGCGGCTACCTGCTGGGAAGCGGTATAATACTTGGAAGGGCTTCAGCCGGAGATTGGACGTCATTCGGCATGACAATAATAGAGTTTATGGACGGATGGCCTGTTTTGGTTTTGGCTCTGCTTGTTCTTATAATTGAAATATACTACATTTCCAAGTCTGAAATGGATTACGGGAATTCCCGCATCAATTTGCCTGCATCTATATTTT
>DNNV01000156.1:4149-8338 GCA_003497505.1 Clostridiales bacterium
TAAGCATCTTTTATGTAATTATTTCAATTGCAATAGTTATAGCTCTTCCGTCTATTAAATACACAGGATTTTACAGCAATATATTAAAGCTATTTGTTTCATAGGAGAAATTATGACTGAATCAATTAAAATATTACCAATTCCGGTTGAAAAGTATTCTGACTACAGATACAACGTAATTTTTAAAGCATATAAATGGGACCCCCAGGTTGAAGACCACAGCACTGTTTCAAAACATGCTGTTTTACTGGAGCATGGAACAGCAAAAAAATTAGCAACCTGGGCCGAACAATTATCCGGAGAAACAATCCTCATGGAGGAAGAGCTCATACATAGGGCTCCTTTAGCTAAAGAACTTGGCATTCCTCACAAAATATATAAATCGTTAAACAAGCTAGCTGGATATAGCAGAGAGAAAAATGTAAGGCTGATGAGATTTGATTTTCATCCCACGGAAACAGGCTGGGCAGTATCGGAAGTGAACAGCGACGTTCCGGGAGGATTTCCTGAATCTTCTGTAATGCCTGAAATTGCAAGTGAGTACTTTGGAGGATACGCCCCCTTCAATAACGTTGCAGACAGGCTTTTGGAATCATTTAAAACAAAGATTAAACCCGGTGGCACAGTAGCATTGGTTCATGCTACCGCGTATTCCGATGATCGTCAGGTTATGCAGTTTTTAGGCGATTACTTTGACTGCGGCGGATTCAGGACAATCTTTGCCGCGCCCGACCACATTAAATGGGAAAATAAAAAAGCATACAGCATCATAAAAGGCAGAGAAGGAGAAATAGATGGAATAATCAGATTTTTTCCCTTGGAATGGCTGGCCAACCTTCCTGGCAAATCAAGCCAGGACGGATATTATGATTGTGATACTGTATCATGCAATCACCCGATCGCAATTTTTGCCCAGTCAAAAAGATTGCCATTGATTTGGGATAATTTAGATACGGATATACCAACATGGAAAAAATTATTGCCCGAAACAATACATCCAAAATCAATAAAATCAAATGACGGATCATGGATTTATAAGCCTGCCCTTGGTCGTGTGGGTGAGGGAATTTCCATAAAAGGTGTCTTGCAGGAGAAGGAATTGCAAATGATTGAGAAATCAGCTCGCAGTCACCCGAAGGATTGGATTGCACAGCGCATGTTCAACAGCCGTCCCCTTATAACACCTGACGGAGAGGAATATCATCTGTGCATCGGAATATTTACCGTAGACGGAAAATGCGCGGGCTTTTACGGCAGAATAAGCCCCTATAGGAGAATTGACGACAAGGCAAAGGATATACCTATTTTAGTGTCAAAGGAGGCAACTAATGCAGGATAATTTAACAACATATAAAATATGGGCTCCCGATAATGCGTTGTGGACTCAGTGGGCTAAACCCGCGTTATTTATAAATGAGCCCTCAGGACAAATTGCCGCACCACCGGAAATGACCGTAATAAATTGGATTTCCTCCGCTGTGTATAATACAATGATAATAGTTGATCTGCCCGGAAAAAAAGGCGTGGAGGAAGGCCTTGCACTTGCAGAAATGGGATTCAGACCAATACCCTTATACAATGGTGTGAATGCACCAAGTCGCGAATCAATGATTGTTGACGTGCAGGAAATTACTTCTGCTTTGTATTCAGGCGCTGATGTACTGAGCTCCTTGAGAATAAGGGATGATGCTCCCCCGGTTTTCATGCTTGATTCGGAAAGAATGAGAGGAAGAGCAAAGGAACAGGGAAAGTATGATAACAGATGGTGCGTCTTTCCTCAGGATATGCCCTCTGCTGATTTTATACTGAGCTATGGAATCAGGGAAATTATTGTGCGTTCTTCGGAAATACGAAATGATTTGTCCCACATCTTGTGCAGATACCAGGAAAAAGGAATTAAAATATATCTGAGCAGCATGTCCGATCCGATCCGCGAAATTAAAGTACATAAACCTTCACAGTTCAAAAGTCTGCTTTACAGGTTTCAGGTTACGATGAATTTAAGCAGAAACTCAGCAGGAGGCTTCGGCTGCAAAATACCCGAAGCTATGGAAAGCAGCTCCAGCTCGGGAAGAAGCTATTACGGCATAGGATAATTTTTACAACAAAGGCGCGCCACATTATTGAGGCACGCCTTAACTTTTTTATTTTATATATTCTTTTTCCACGTATGCGCTGCTTGTTGTGGCCCTGAGTAAGCTTGAATAGCTCAACTTGAATCTAACTGTATCTCCAACACTGTATCTATTACCTGTGTTGTCCACATTTAAAATCAAGTGGTCAGAACTTGCGCCCAATATGGATATTTCAGAGTCTATAGGATGCAGATTGTCAGGATCCACGTCCTGTCTTCCTACTGCTATTATGGCTCTTTTTATAACACCCAAATCTTCGTAAACAGGTCTGTTGCCGAAGGCATCAACTCCTGTTTCTCCCACGGGCACTGATTGTTTTACCTTTAATTCAATTATTTCTGCTTCTAATGTGAATGCATCATCGTAGAAGTTGTCAAGCATCTGACTGTAAGCAGTTTCATCTCCCAGCAGGAATGCTTCACCTACTCTTAAATTATTTATTCTCTCAGGAAGCTGATTTTTGCCGATTAAATGAACCGAGCTTGAATTGCCTCCCGAAAGCATTTTTAGTTTAATGTTGAATTTATTTTCTATCTTTTCCGCTGTTTCAACAAGAACAGACAGATTTTCTTTTTTCGGTATAACAGCTCCGTAGCATGTGAGATTTACTCCCAATCCGAAAAGCTCAATATTTGAAAGCTTAAGTATCTCTTCAACAGCATGGTAAATTTCTTCTTCATCTTTGAAGAATATGCCTTCTCTCAAATCTCCAAGGTCAATCATAAGGAGTATTTTATGTTTCTTATTGAGCTTTACTGCTGCTTCATTCAGCTTTTGAATTGTCTTTATTTCAGAGTTTAATGACAGATCAGCATGACGAACTACCTCTTCCGCCTCAGATATCATAGGCAAACGCAAAAGAACCCTTTCTTTTTTTGTACCGTCGTACTTTTTCAAATTCTGGATTCTTGAATCAGCTATATAGTCGATGTCTGACTCCTCAAGCAGCTTGTAAATCTCCATATCGGCACAATATCCCTTTGTAACTATCATGAGAGAGCAGCCTGCACCTTTTACCATTTCTATTGTTTTATCAAGATTGTTCTTAACCTTTTTTAAATCTACTACCAATTTAGGATACATTTCATTCTCCTATTCTTAAGCTTTTTTTCATTAACCTGAGTGCATCCTCATGATAACTCTTGGACAGCACTCCTAATGATGAAAATATATAATCCTCATCAATGAGCACCTTTGCAGCTTCTGTTGGGTAAAGCTCCTGCTCCTTGCCGTGGTGCTTTATCTTTTCAAGTATTTCATTTTTTCCTGGAAGTCTTGTTAACGCTCCTCCAGTTCCGATAATATACTTGATTGCGGTTAAATCCTTTCCTTCTGCAACAGTCTTCTTTCCAGAAGCCGTGTAGAAGTATCTCAGATGTCCCGCATGTCTTTCCAGCGATGTGAGAACAGCCTCTTTAGTGAGTCTTTCCACAAACTGCTTTTCTCTTTCGGTTACTGGGATAGGCTTGTAATTCGCAAGAATTTCCTCCGCGTCAGGGAATTCTTTTAATAAATTATCCATGCCTATTTTTTCAACCACGTGATTTGCATTTACATATACACCGAGGTCTCCTTCAACCGTACGTTTTGCATCCGGCTCAGGGCTGATTAAAATCGAGTTTATTTCCTCGGATCCGCTTGTAACCGAATGAACGTCTGTGGTTGCTCCTCCCACGTCGAACACTACTAAGTCGCCCATCTCTTCCTTAAGAACCTTGGCGGCCTCCATAACAGCTCCCGGTGTGGGAATTATGGGGCCCTTTACAAGCTCTCTCACCTTGGACATGCCCGGTGCATGAATTATGTGTTCTTCAAATGCATCCTGTATGATTTTTCTTGTGGGCTCAACTATCAGCGTATCTATTTTAGGATACACATTTTCCACAATATAAAGCTGATTTTCAGCTTCCTCACACATAAGGCGCACTTCTTCCTGATTCTCAATATTACCGGCATATATTATGGGAATCTTCAGCCCCATTGAAAGAATCATTTCCATGTTATGAAGGGCAGTTTCTCTTTCACCGTAGTCCACACCGCCGGCAACAAGAATT
>DNNV01000178.1 GCA_003497505.1 Clostridiales bacterium
ATTTGTCCGCACTTTTAAATTAAGACAGTATAACATAGCAATTATAGCACATTGTTTTTTTTATAGCAAACATGAATCCATATTAAAATAAAGCTCGATTTACGAGCTTTATAAGATTTAATTGGACATCATATTTCTAAGAAATGCTTCTCCTTAACAGCTTCAATCATAGCCGGTATAATTTCAAACAAATCTCCTACTATTCCAAAGTCGCATATTTCAAATATTGGAGCATTTTTATCCTTATTGATTGCAATGATATATTTCGATTCATGCATACCTGCCTGGTGCTGTATTGCTCCGGATATTCCGCAGGCTACATATAAGTCAGGCCTTACTGTTGTTCCCGTCTGACCTACTTGGTGAGTGCTTTCAATCCAACCGGCATCAACAGCGGCTCTTGATGAACCAACTTCTCCTCCCAGTGCATCTGCCAGCTCCTGCATTAATTTGAAGCCGGATGCTTCCTTCAATCCTCTTCCTCCGGAAACAACAACCTTTGCATCTATAAGATTTACACGTTTCTTTCCGCTGTCTTTCTTTTCCACCAATTTAACTCTTAGATCTTCTTCTTTTAATGACGGAGCTATTACTTCAACCTCTCCCGTTACTTTTTCCACATGCTCAGCCTTTGCCATAACTCCCGGTCTTACAGTTGACATTTGAGGTCTATTGTTCGGACAGATTATTGTGGCCATTAAGTTTCCGCCAAATGCAGGTCTTGTCTGCATAAGCTTTCCGTCTGTCTCATCAATTTCTAGTTTAGTGCAGTCCGCTGTTAATCCCGTTCCTGTTTTAGCTGCAATACGAGGTCCTATATCTCTGCCTATGGATGTTGCTCCAAGCAATACTATTTCAGGCTTCCTTTCCTTTATGAGATCAGAAATTGTTATGGCATAGCCCTCAGTATTAAAATCCTTAAGCAGTTCATGCTCAATATATAAAACCTTATCCACTCCAAAACGAAGGAGCTTTTCTGCTACATCCTTCACTCCGTTACCTGCCACTACAACGGCTAACTTTTTATTGATTTTATCGGCTAGCTTTCTTCCTTCTCCTATGAGCTCAATAGTTACAGGATGAACCTTGCCGTCTATTAACTCTCCTATAACCCAGACATCATTGTAATCCTTCACATTTATCCCTTGATTTACTTTTGCTCTTTCCATCTTAAACCTCCTCCCGTTAAATTAGGTTCAATTCAGATAATTTCATTACCATTGTAACTGCCTTATCCTTTGAACTTTTACCCTCTATTATTTCAGAAACCTTATTTTTTACAGGTACGAATGACTTATAAACATTTGTTGGCGAACCCTTCAGACCTATCTGAGTGGAATCCACATCCAAATCGTTTATACCAAATACCCTGATTCTTTCTTCTCCTGTTTCCTCATATGCTTCAATGATACCTTTTATTGTAGGATATCTTGGGTTATTCAGCTCTTTTATTGCAGTAAGCAGGACAGGTGTAGAGGTTTCAAACACATATTCCCCATATTCGGTGAACCTTACTACTTCAAGATTCTTACCCTTTACCTTTACATCCTTCACATATGTAATTTGGGGTATATTTAAAAACTCAGCAATTTCAGGTCCAACCTGCGCTGTATCTCCGTCAATTGCCTGTCTTCCGCAGAACACTATATCATAGTTTCCGATTTTTTCAATTGCAGCGGAAATAATTGTTGCAGTCGCCCAGGTATCCGAGCCTCCGAAAGCCCTATCGCTTATTAGCACGCCCTCATCAGCACCCATTGCCAATGCTTCCTTCAAAACATCCTTCGCCTGAGGTGGTCCCATGCTCACCGCTATCAATTCAGCTCCCAGCTCATCCTTAATTTTCAATGCTTCTTCCAATGCATTTTTATCGTCTGGGTTCATAATACTTGGAACGCCATCTCTGATTAATGTTCCTGTTTCCTGATTTATTCTTACTTCATTCGTATCTGGAACTTGTTTAAGACACACAATAATTCTCATAATGCCCTCCTAACCAAGTACTGCTCTTGAAATTACAACCTTATGAATTTCAGAAGTACCTTCATAAATTTCTGTTATCTTTGCATCTCTCACCATTCTCTCAAGAGGATAATCCTGCATGTAACCATAACCGCCATGTATCTGCAATGCTTTGTTTGCAACGAAGCTTGCTGTTTCAGACGCATTGAGCTTCGCTATGGCAGCCTCTTTTGTAAATGGCTGTCCTGTTACCTTTAAATAAGCGGCTCTGTAAACCATCCAGCGTGCACATTCTATTCTTGTGGCCATATCAGATATATACCACTGCAGCCCCTGAAGTGCAGCAATTGGCTTCCCGAACTGAACTCTTTCCTTCATATATGAAACAGATTCCTCCAGGGCACCCTCTGCTATTCCTAAAGCTTGAGAAGCAACACCTATACGAGCTCCGTCCAAACCTACCATAGCAATTTTAAATCCCTGACCTTCTTTTCCCACAAGATTCTCTTTGGGAACACGGCAGCCGTCAAATATCAGCTCTGCAGTTTGAGAAGCTCTGATACCCATCTTGTGCTCCACCTTGCCTATGGAAAAGCCTGGAGTTCCTTTAGGAACTACAATTGCAGACAGACCTTTGACACCCTTGGATGGATCGGTGGATGCAAAAACAATTACATAATCCGCTAAATTTCCGCCTGTTATAAAGCATTTTGTACCCGTTATAACATAATCATCTCCGTCAGATACAGCAACTGTTTTTACAGCTGCAGCATCAGAGCCGGCATTTGGCTCCGTGAGGGCAAAGGCAGTCTTTTTTCCTCCGTTGGCAACCAGCGGAAGATACTTTTGCTTCTGCTCTTCTGTTCCAAAGCGCAATATTGTCTGGCCGAATATACCGTGAATTGAAAGTATGGCAGCGGTAGCCCCGCATTTTTTAGCTATTTCTGATACTACTATTACCTTTGCTATATCATCACCGCCAGAGCCACCATATTCGACAGGCACTCCTATTCCGGTAAATCCACACTCAACCATTTTTTTGAATGTTTCCTCGGGAAATCTACCGCTTTTATCAATTTCCTCTGCTAAGGGTGCAACTTCCTTTTCAGCAAATTCCCTTGCGACTTTTTGAATTACTTCTTCAGATTTAGAGAATTTAAAATCCATATATTTTCCTCCTATACGGCTTTATCAGAAAGCCTGAATATTTTATTTCTCATATGGAACGCTTTTTATTATATTTTCATCAGATAATTTCTTTATTTCTTCATCTGTATATCCCAGTTCTCTCAGAACCTCTTCATTGTCCTGTCCGATTAACGGTGCATCACATGCACATTTAGCATCAATTGTGTTGAACTTAATTGGCGGCATTGCCATGTAGCATTTTGTTCCGTCACGATTTTCTACTTCACATACATAATTATTTGCCAGAGCCTGAGGGTCCTTAATTGCATCCACTACATGCTGTATCTTTTCATGTGCAATATCTGCAGCTGTCAATTTCTTGTCCATTTCATCCTGTGTCCAGTTTTTAAACTGCTGAGATATTATCTCAATAAATTCAGGGGAATTGGCTCTCGCTGCCGGAGTAGTTGAATACTTTTCATTGCCTATTAAATCTTCTCTTTCTATCACTCTGCAGAATTCGTCATAATATCTTTCATGCTCCAATATGCTGAGGAATATCCACTTCCCGTCTTTACATTCATACGAATTTATAACCGGTGTATTTGCAGCCTTTCTTGTTTTCGGGTACTCATCTCCGTATTGGCTTGATGCAACTAATGAACTAAGATTCCATATTGCCTGGGCAAATAATGAAACCATAACTTTTGCACCCTCACCTGTTTTCTGCTGATTATAAAGAGCTGCCGCTATCCCACCTGCCAAGCTGCATGAAGTAGTTGCGTCTCCAAAGCCTATTGGTGGGTTGATTGTAGTTCCCCTCTCGGCAGCGTCAAGCATCGCGCCGCTTCTTGCCCAGAATGCAACAGTGTCAAAGCCCGGGTTGTCCTTTGCAGGGCCATAGTCACCAAATCCGTTTATCTGGGCCCATACAATTTTAGGAAATCTCTTATGAACACTGTCATAATCCAAGCCTAATTTTTCAAGAGCCTTTGTTCTGTAGCTTGTTACAAATACATCTGCCGTTGCCAGAAGTTTTTCCATAATCTCCATTCCCTTTTCTGATTTAAGGTCAATGGAAATGCCTCTTTTCTCCGAATTGTAGCAGCTGTAAAGAGGGTTTCTGCCAAAGTCAGCCGGTGCACCCATACCTGCTCCTGTAGTTCTTCCCGGGTCTCCCCAGAAAGGTTCAATCTTCAATACATCTGCTCCCCAGTCGGCAAGTATTCTTGCAGTTCCAGGTCCCGCTATGAAATATGTTAAATCAACAACCTTTACTCCTTCTAATGGTTTAAACATTTTATACCTCCTATAATCTTTTATTTTTTATCCGATATCGGCCTTTACGGTAAGTAAGGGAATAAGGTAAACAAAATAACCGCTACCACAGAGCCTATAAACGGAGTAACAACAGTGAGCCAAAATACAAGTCCGTACGCATCCTTATGTGTTTCATTGCATAAACCGTTTGTTACTGTCACTATGTATCCATTATGCGGCAATGAATCCAATGCTGCAGAAGAGATACTCATTACTCTGTGTATTGCCGCTGCAGGAATTCCAAGTGCCAGATAAGAAGGTCCCAGCAATGGAGCAGCGATTCCCAATCCTCCTGAGGCTGAACCGCATATACCTGCTATTACGGTAGTTCCGATTGCTATACCCAAATAAGGAGGTCCCGGTATATTCATCATTGCATCTATTACCACAGGAAATGCCTTGCTGGCCTGAACAACGGCTCCAAATCCAACTACTGCACATGTATTTGAAATTGAAACCACTGATTGCTTGCATGCCTCTCCAAGGTTAAACATAATTTTAGTGTTATCCTGATACTTGTTTAAAAGCAATATTACGGTAACAGAGCCTAAGAATACTCCGAACTCCAGCGGAATCAGCGTTTTTCCACCAACCTTTATATTTATTGCAAGGATTGTTATAATTAACGGCAACATTGCCAGGCCACCACTTGGATACGCAGCATCGTCCCGAAATACATCCATTGGCTTAGCGACAAACCCTTCTCCTCTTTTCTTGGCATTATTAGCATACTTGATCAATATAAAGCTTCCAATTAGCAAAATCACAGCAGAGCTTATAAAACCATTTACCGCACCTGCCATTAAATCTGTTCCTAAAGCTGCCGCAGGAACAGCATTCTGTATTTGCGGTGCACCCGGTGCAACCATAGCCCAGGTTGAACATCCAAATGTTAATGCTCCCGGAATGAATTTTCTCGGTATATCCGCCTGCTTAAATACTTCCAGGGCTATAGGGAAAACTGCAAAGCTTGCTACGAATACGCTTACGCCTCCATACGAGATTATACCGCAGGCCAGCGGGATGGATATAAGTGCCATATTCGGCCCAAAACGATTAATTATCATTCTGGCAATAGCCTTCGCACCATTGGTTACCTCGTATGCTTTCCCCATAATGGTACCGGTTAAGAATATTAAAAAGTAATTCTTAAAGAAGTTTACAAAGCCGGTCATATAATTTACCTTCAAGCCTTCATAAAGGTCGATACCGCCGGTTAATGCAACTATAATAGAACACATTAGTGCAACAACATATATATTTACTCCACGCATTATTAATATAATTAACAGCGCAAGAGATACCAGTATGCCTAACATGCTGAACAGCGTTGCTACATCCATATTACACCTCTCAAAATATCTTTATTTGGATTTAAAATTATAAAATTCCCAATTCCCTATTTCTTAAAAATAGCCGGTCTTTTTTGAACAAAGGCTGACATTCCCTCATCCTTATCTTCAGTTCCAAACGATATGGCGGCAATATCTTTCTCAAGCTCAAGTCCGTTTGCCAAGTCCATTTCCAATCCTCTGTTTATTGCGGTCTTTGCAAAGCCTATAGCAGAAGAAGAGTTTTTAAGAATCATTTCCATCATATTTCTTGCTTCGTTAATCAGCTCTTCAGGCTCTACAACCTTGTTCACCAATCCTATAGATAATGCTTCATCAGCCTTTACCTGTCTTCCGGTATAAATCATTTCTTTGGAAATCCCGGAGCCTACCAGCCTCGGCAGCCTCTGTGTTCCTCCAAAGCACGGAATAACACCCAACGCCACCTCCGGCTGACCAAAAACTGCCTTTGTGGATGCTATTCTTATGTCACAGCTTAGAGCTAATTCACATCCACCGCCTAAGGCATATCCGTTTACGGCAGCAATAGCAGGTTTTTCCATGCATTCAATTTGATTAAATACTCCTTGAGCAAAATCCGCATATTTTCTGCCTTCAATACTTTTATATGACTGCATCTGTACAATATCAGCTCCGGCTACAAATCCCTTGCCTTCTCCAGTTATTATAATTCCTCTTACGGATTCATCATCTCTGATGCATTTAAATATTTCACTAAGTTCATTTAAGGTGTCGTTATTCAATGCATTAAGCGCCTTTGGTCTGTTCATCTTTACAAGAGCAATTTCACCATCCAGCGTTACATCAATGTTAACTAATTTACTTGCTAATTCTGATACTAGCATAACATCCTCCCATAATAATTTATCTATCTCGGCCTTGTTAGATATTTAATTAACGAGCATAAATCATGCCAACTTGCCCCGATAGTTCTGAAATAATTTATTTATAGTTCCATACATCTGCAATTTTCAATCAAATCAAGGAATATTTTTATTTTTCTGTACTTATAAAATCATTAAAGTGCATATCTAATCAATGAAAACCCGTCTCAAATAAGATACACATGTTTATTATTTGAGACAAATTCACTCATTATAAATTTATCTATATTGCAATACCTTTTAAATTTGAACGCTCATGTATGTTAAAAATATATCTATATCTGTCGTTCTAATATCGTTAAAATACGTTTACTCAATATCATTTACACTAAAAAACAAAATTGCAGTCTCAAAATATGTACACAAAAAAATGCTCCCCCATAGTGATCAGTTTTATTTCTACTGTCTACTTAAGGAGGAGCATATTAAATATGCCTTATCCTAAATTGTAATAAGCTCGTATTCTCTTCTTCCCAAATTCAGTTTAACCGCATGGTCAATTGCTGATTTCCAGTCTGTTTCGGGACTTACAGCCGTGAAATGGTCATGATGCCTGTGTATGTGCTTTGCAAGAAGGCTGCCTTCAACCGCAGGCTGGTTATTCACCGCATCGGCACATGCCACGTCAAGAGCCACGGGATCAAAGGAAGCAAACATTCCTACATTAGGAACAATGGGAATATCATTTTCACTATGGCAGTCACAGTATGGAGACACATCAATTACAAGACTGATGTGGAAATGAGGCCTTCCTCGAAGCACTGCGGCTGTGTATTCCGCCATCTTTTTATTCAGTATATCATTAGACTCATCTGAAGCGGATTTAACTGCATCAACAGGACATACTCCTATGCATCTGCCGCAGCCGACGCATTTTTCGTGGTCTATAGACGCCTTACCGTCAGTCAAAGTGATTGCACCGTGAGCACAATTTCTGGCACATGCTCCGCAGCCTATGCACATACGCTGAGAAACCCGAGGCTTACCGCTGCTATGCATCTCCATCTTGCCTGCACGAGAACCGCAGCCCATACCTATATTTTTAATTGCTCCTCCGAAACCTGTCAGCTCATGGCCCTTGAAATGATTGAGAGAAATAAATACATCCGCATCCATAACAGCACGGCCTATCTTTGCTTCCTTCACATATTCGCCGTCCTCCACGAGAATTAACGCCTCATCAGTACCCTTCAATCCATCCGCTATTATAACATGGCATCCTGTTGAGAACGGTGAGAATCCATTGACATAAGCTGAGTCCATGTGGTCCAAAGCATTTTTTCTTCCTCCCACGTACAGCGTGTTGCAGTCTGTCAAGAATGGCTTTCCTCCCAGGTCCTTAACAATATCGACCACTGTCTTTGCATAATTAGGACGAAGATACGCCAGGTTTCCGGGCTCTCCGAAATGAATTTTAACAGCGGCATATTTCCTTTCAAAATCTATGTCTCCTATTCCCGCTGTTTTAATGAGCCTGCTGAGCTTCTGCTGCAGATTTTCCTTTGAAGTCGTATGCATATTTGTAAAATATACCTTTGATTTTTCCATATAATCCTCCTGTGTTTCTATAATGACGGCAGCATCATAGATATCGGCCGCATAGGTTTCAATACCTTTGATTATAAGTTATTATTCAACACTTGTCAAAATAAAAGCCTCTTAATACTATCAGAATAAACGAGCTCCGCATTGTTGC
>DNNV01000177.1 GCA_003497505.1 Clostridiales bacterium
TATCTCGGCATTCCTGCTGAATGTGTGAGTGCCTGATTCATCTCCTCTTGAAATGAATACAGCCTTGTTTTCAGCCATCAGTCTGAACGCCTCTATGGGGTCATTTGGTGCTTTTGCGGCTAATCCGGCAGGGTCCTTTGCAGGTCCCACTATTATGAAGTCATTGTACATAACATCAAATCTTTCCTTTGCGAATCCATCCGCCACGAACTGCTCTTCCTGAGCCTTTGCATGTACCAGGACGCCATCCGCATCTCCGTTTTTAGCAAGCTCAAGTGCTGCACCCGTACCCTTGGCTACAACGTTTACCGTTATTCCGGTTTTTTCTTTGAAAATCGGAAGTAGGTAATCAAGCAAGCCCGAATCTTCTGTGCTTGTTGTGGTTGCCAATATTATGCTTCTTTCCTCCTGAGGTTTTTCTTCAGGCTTCTGCGCTTCCTCCGCAGGCTTTTCAGCAGGTGTTTCTACAGGCTTTTCAGCCGGTTTTTGTTGACATGCTGCCAGTGATAAAATCATCACAACAGAAAGCATTAAAATCAACAAGCTTTTCATTTTTGTGTTCATAAAAAAAACTCCTCTCTCAGTGAAATATCGCAGTCTCACCATAATTGTGAATCTGCGTCCAACCAGCCAACTGGCGGGTCATAAGAAAAGAGAACAGCCATCAAGTCCTCCTTTCCAAACGGGAGGCCCAAATGTTTCCGTCCGGACCCTATCGTCTTGTTATTCATAGCATAGCCTTAGATTAACAAGCTCGGAGAAATATCCCATATATTTAATTCTAAGTATAATTGCAGTAATTGTCAATCTAATTATCATAGTCTCGTTCACCAATTTATTTGCTCCTTACGTCGCATAAATTAGAAATTTTGTGCGTTTGACCTACCATCAATTTCTTTCTCCTTACAGTCGAAGAAATTGGGTTAGGGCATAAAGGGCATACAAAACCCGGTTCCAACTTAATATGGAAACCGGGTAACTGACTTTATTAAATTAACTTATCCAATGCCTGCTTCAAATCGTTTATTATATCCTCCGGGTCTTCAAGCCCCACTGAAAGTCTTACCAGTCCCTCGGAAATTCCTGCAATCGCTCTTTCCTCAGGCGTATATGGTGAATGAGTCATGGAAGCCGGATGCTGTATC
Organism: Clostridiales bacterium; assembly: GCA_003497505.1. GTDB lineage: Bacteria > Bacillota > Clostridia > Tissierellales > Sedimentibacteraceae > Sedimentibacter. The sequence continues at coordinate 1,146 of DNNV01000177.1, forward strand.
AGTGTTTCGGTATCTCCCAGGCTGACCGCAAGTGTGCAGAGCTTCAGCGTATTCATCAGCTTTCTTCCGCTTTCCAGTCCTCCCTTTACCTCAAAAGCTATCATGGCTCCCGGCAGCTTCATCTGCATTTCTGCGAGCTCCTTTTGAGGAAAACTGTTCAATCCCGGATATGCAACACCTTCTACAGCCGGATGTCTCTCTAGAAATTCCGCCACTTTCTGTGCATTGGCACAATGCTTTTCCATTCTTATTTCAAGAGTCTTCATTCCCCTGTTAATTAAATATGCGTCAAATGGGCTTAGCACTGAGCCCGTCATATCCTTGATTCCTACTAATCTCACCTTGTTTATGAACTCTCTCTTTCCTGCTGCAAAGCCTGCAATGACATCACCGTGTCCATTTAAATACTTCGTTGCGGAATGCACCACCACATCTGCACCAAGCTCTATGGGCCTCTGAATGTAAGGGGTGCAGTAGGTATTGTCAACCACAACTATGCAACCTGACCTTTCATGGGCTATCTGTGAAATTTCCCCTATATCTGAAATAAGCATATTGGGATTCGCGGGGCTTTCCAGATAAACAACCTTTGTATTTGGTCTCATTGCTTTTCTTACATTTTCAGGGTCCGATGTATCCACGAATGTTGTTTCAACACCGAATCGGGATAACCCGTGGGTGAGAAATGCAAATGTACAGCCGTAGAGCGTCTTTGCAGCAACGATGTGGTCTCCGCTGTTTACCGCAACCCATATGACTGATGTTATGGCTCCCATTCCGGAAGACATAGAAACTGCAGCCTCGGCATTTTCCAGACATGCAAGCTTATCCTCAACCTGCGTACATGTGGGGTTTCCAAGCCTTGTGTATATATATCCTTCTTCTTCCAGAGCAAATCTTCTTCCGCCCTGCTCAGCGGAATCAAATATGAATGTGGACGTCTGGTAAATAGGCGTTGCCAGGGCACCATATTCATTTTTCCTGTAGCCTCCATGTACAGCCTTTGTTGCAAATTTCATTTCCTTCAGATTTTCGTTATCCATAGATAATAAATACTCCTTTTTTAATAATTTGCTATTTGCTTTATATCAATTCCATATTTTTTCATCCTGTTTATTAAAAGCGTGTGTGTAACATTGAGGTTTTTTGCCGCCTCTCTTATGCTCCTGCTCTGTCTGAGGCTTTCTACAATTTTCTTTTTTTCCAGGGATTCAAGGTAGTCCTTCAGAGAATTTATATCTGAATCTTCATGCGGAACTATATCATAATTCAGAAATATATCCTTAGGCATAATGTACTTTGCCGTTGAAAGAGCCACTGCTCTTTCAAGAACATTCTGAAACTCTCTGACGTTGCCGGGCCAGTTGTAGCCTATGAGCTTTTTCATTGCCTCTCTGTCTATGCCGTCAATTTCCTTGCTGTATCTTTTAAAATGAATTCCCGCAAAATATTCATACAGCACCGGTATATCCTCCTTCCTTTCCCGAAGGGCCGGAATATGTATGCTAAAAATATTGATTCTGAACAACAGCTCAATGCGAAATTCCCTGTTCTTCACCATTTCGTCAATATTCTGATTTGTGGCGGATATGAGCCTCACATCAACACTTATCTCATCCGTACCTCCCACTCTTCGCACCCTTTTCTCCTGCAGCACTCTAAGGAGCTTTGCCTGAAGGTGGGGAGCCATATCTCCGATTTCGTCAAGGAACACCGTTCCGCCATTTGCAATTTCAAAAATACCTGCTTTGCCCTCTTTCCTTCCTCCTGTAAATGCTCCTCCTTCATATCCGAAAAGCTCACTTTCAAGAAGTTGGTCCGGAATTGCAGCACAATTTATTGCCACAAAAGGTTTCATTTTTCTTTTGCTTTCATTGTGTATAGCTCTTGCAAAAAGTTCTTTTCCCGTGCCGCTTTCTCCTGTTATGAGCACCGAGGAGTCAGATTTGGAATAAAGCTTTCCCTGACCGATAGCCTCCAACATCTTGCTGCTTTCGGCGATTATGTCGCTGAAGGTTATAGGATTGTCATATCTGTTATAAACGTTTGCATCAATGTCGTAAAATGATAAGAGATAGCTGCTTAGAACACCCTCTTCATTGGCAACAGACTGAAGATTAACTTCATACATCTGGTTGCCCAGGACCATTTTTTCCTTGATGATTGCCTTTTTCATTTTGCTTCTTTTCAGTGATGCCATCATGCCGCTGCAGTCAAGGTATTTATTGATGCTCATTCCTGTTATGTTCTTGCCGCCTGTGCTGAATATTCTGTCAGCGGCATAATTGTTGAAATATTTAATATCCCCGTTTTTGCTCAAGAGAGTAACTCCGTGAGGAATGACATCAAGGACATTTTTCATTTCTGTATCCTTTTCTTCAAAAGGAAACAGTTCTACTTCCTCTAAAGTTGCCCATCCTTTCAGGTCCTTAAGCTCTTTCTTGATTTTTTCCCATACTTCGTCTTCTACAGGCATTAATTTTATGTAAGCGACAAATGCATACACCTCCATCCAAATTAATCCCACATCATATTTATGCAGCACAGACAATGCTTCATATGTTATATGCGGTCTGTCCTCCACAGCCGTAAGTTTAATTTTTCTCTCCCTCATAATTGCTCCTCTCTTTTATAAATGCATTAAACGTGCCAACATGAAAGTCAGGACTTTAGCTGAATTTCAATATATCTTAAAAATGCAAAAAAATAAACTATTCCGGAATGGAATAATATTGTTCCGTTTGAGAATAGTTTCGTAATGCTAATGCTTTATGTGGTTTACCATCATTCCACTAAGTTTAATTTTAAACCACAATTATATTTTTTTCAAGTTAATTTTGCAATTCATTGAAAGTTATTATGAATTTTGTTCCCTTTCCTTCTTCAGATTCCACATCTATGGATGCTGAATGCAGGTTAAGTACATTTTTAGCAATGGTGAGACCTATGCCGCTGCCTTCCACTTCGTGCCTGCTCTTGTCTCCCCTGTACAGGTGCTCATATATGAACGGAATATCCTCTTCTTTAATACCTATTCCGTTATCCTTTACTTCCACATATATTTTTTCATTGTCTCCGTGTACATAAATAGAAACCTCACCGCTACTCTCGGTAAATTTCAATGCGTTGTCGATTATGTTAATAAACACCTGCTTAAGCCTGTCTGCGTCCCCCAGGATGAAAAACTCGCTCCCCTCTCCTTTTATAAACTTCAGAGATATGCCTTTTACTTGTGCCTCTACCGCAAAATCATTGTACAAATCCTTCAGCATATTCAAAAGATTTATGGACTTGAAATTCAGCTTTAGGCTCTCTGCCTCAAATTCCTTGAGCTTTTCGAGATTATCCAGAAGCTTTCCAAAGCGTATTATTTCATCATTCAGCCTTATTAGCCCTTCATGGGTAACAGGAAACACTCCGTCAATCATGGCTTCAAAATTATTTTGAAGAACATTCAGAGGCGTCCTTATCTCATGGTTCATATCAGATATGAGCCTTCGGCGGAGCATATCCTGATTATTAAGCTTTTCAGCCAGACTGTTAATGCTGTCCTTAAGTCTGACTATTTCCTCAATATCCGTCTTTGTGTTCAACTTTTCTTTAAATTCGCCCTTAGACAAATTCACAGACATATTGGATACCTCTTTTATGGGAGCAGAAAACTGCTTTGACAGATAAAGGCTGGCTGCAATAATTATCAGAAGTGTGATTATTCCGCTAGCAGCAATGCTTTTGTTAATTGAGGATTTGAAAAGAACATCCTCTTCCGCCATTAAAAGAGGTGCGTATTGCCCTACTTCCACATATCCTACAATTTCATCCTCATGCTTCAGCTCAAATCTCTTTGCAGAATATACACCGTTGTCCTGCACCTTCATATTTTCCAGATGGATTTTGTTTCTGATGTCCATAGGATTCATCCCCCACACAGGAACATCATTTTTATCGTAGAGCGTAAGATTATAATTACTCATGTATGCATCATGCATTAGCTCAATGCCTGAATTTTCATTCCACCGACCGTCATGCTCATATTTTTTCTCCAGATAGTCAACAATTCTTTCATACCTTTTATTCTGCACATCCGTCATATATTCTTCAAAAATATTGTTGATTGTAAAATTAACAAACAGCATTATAAGCAGAATGGCAGCTAAAGAGCAGGCAATGAGCAGCATGCTTATTTTTTTCCGTATTGTGTTCATCAGTTCTCACCACCAAATTTATATCCTACCTTGGTCACAGTTATTATATACTTGGGGCTCCTGGTGTCCTCTTCAATTTTTTTACGTATATTTTTAATATGAACGTCCACAGTTCTGTCATAGCCGGTGAAATCAAATCCANNNNATATTTTATCAATCAGCTGTTCCCTGGAAAGTGCAATCCCCTTGTTTGATGCCAATATGTATAAAATATTGAACTCATTCGGCGTGAAGGGTACTTCCTCTCCCTTTACTTTAACGGTGCGACTGCTATAGTTAATTTCCAGATTACCGTCATCATAAATGGAATCCGTACCGCCACTGTCCTTACCAAGCCTTCTGAACAAAGCATTGACCCTTGCGGTAAGCTCTCTGGGACTGAAGGGTTTAACAAGGTATTCATCAGCTCCAATGTTCAGTCCTTCGATTTTATCAGACAGAGAACCTTTAGCCGTCAACATGAATATATGCACGTCCGAGCTCTTCCTTATTTCTCTGCACACCTCTTCTCCGCCTATATCAGGCAGCATGAGGTCGAGAATGACTAAATTAATATCATTCTCCTCAGCAATCTCAATTCCTCTCATACCGTGAGATGTTAAAAAAACATTGTATCCCTCTCTTG
>DNNV01000354.1 GCA_003497505.1 Clostridiales bacterium
GTATTGGAATAAAATCTGAGGATTTGCCCAGGGTTTTTGAAAGTGGGTTCACCGGATATAACGGAAGGAAGGATAAGAAATCTACAGGAATAGGATTATATCTTTGCAAGAGAATTCTAAACAATCTTTCTCATTCCATAAGTATAGAATCCCAAGCTGGAAAGGGCACGAAGGTTAAAATCTGCTTTGATACGGTTAGGGTTGAAATAGAATAACCTTACAAAAGCGTAAGGTTTGTGGTGCAAATGTAAGCCAAAGCTATGGCAGCATACTTCTTCACTTTGCTATACTTGAACAAAACGGTATAGGAGAAAAAATAATGACGATTTTAGAAGTAAATAATCTTAAAAAAATTTATACGACACGTCTTGCGGGAAATAATGTTCAAGCGTTATCTAATGTATGCTTTTCTGTTGAGCAGGGTGAATATGTGGCAATCATGGGTGAATCCGGTTCCGGAAAAACTACGCTGCTGAATATACTTGCCGCCCTGGATAAGCCAACCAGCGGTGAGGTACTTTTAAACGGAAAGAATATAGTTTCCATAGATGAAAGGGAAATTTCCGCATTCAGGCGAAATAATCTGGGCTTTGTATTTCAGGATTTCAATTTGCTGGATACATTCTCGGTCAAGGATAACATATTTCTTCCCTTGGTTCTATCAGGCAAGAAATACGATGAAATGGAAGGGAAGCTCAGACCTATTGCACACAAGCTTGGCATCGGAGATATTTTAGGAAAGTTTCCATATGAGGTGTCAGGAGGACAGAAGCAGAGGACGGCAGTTGCCAGGGCGTTGATTACCGGACCTAAGCTTATTCTTGCGGATGAGCCCACGGGAGCTCTGGATTCACATGCCGCCGACGGTCTGCTGAAATTATTTGATGAGCTGAACGGGGAAGGACAGACTGTGCTTATGGTCACCCATAGCACAAAGGCCGCAAGTCATGCCAAAAGGGTACTGTTCATAAAGGACGGAGAGGTATTTCATCAAATTTACAGGGGTTCCCAGACAACGGAGGAAATGTATCAGAAAATATCAACAACACTGACATTGATTGCAACAGGCGGTGGTGGAAATGAATAGCCTGTTTTACCCGAAGCTTGCAATCGTAAATATTAAAAAGAACAGCAAGTTTTATTTTCCGTACTTGCTGACATGTATTTTAACCTCGGGAATGTTCTATATCATGTGCATGATTGCCGGCAGTGAAGGAATAAATTCCATGCCCGGTGCATATGCAGTATCCTTTATTCTCGTGTTCGGTACAATAGTTATCGGCATATTTTCAAGCATATTTTTATTTTATACGAACAGCTTCCTGATGAAACGGCGAAAAAAAGAAATAGGTCTTTATAATATATTAGGTATGGAAAAAAGACATATTTCAACGATATTGCTTTATGAAACACTGATAACGGGGACAGGTACCGTTGCAGCAGGTCTGATAACAGGGATTTTATTCAGCAAGCTGATTTTTCTGCTTTTGTATAAAATAATTCAGTTCAAGATTCCGCTGAACTTTTATATAAGCGGATTTTCAATTGCAGTTACATGTCTGCTATTTTCCGGCATATTCTTTTTAACTCTGCTCTTCAATTTGTGGCAGATCAAGCTTACCAATCCAATAGATCTTTTAAAGGGTGGAAGCATGGGTGAGCGTGAACCTAAGTCAAAGCTTGGAATTGCCCTTTTGGGTGCAATTACCCTGGGAGCCGGCTACTACATTGCAATCACAACCGAGTCACCACTGAAAGCCATAACGTTGTTTTTCGTTGCGGTTTTGCTGGTCATAGTGGGGACATATTGTCTGTTTACATCAGGAAGTATAGTGCTTCTTAAGTTTTTAAGAAAAAACAAAGGATATTATTACAAAACGAAGAATTTTACATCTGTTTCGGGTATGATTTACAGAATGAAGCAGAATGCAGTGGGGCTCGCTAACATATGCATACTTTCAACTGCCGTTCTGCTGATGGTTTCCACAACGGTGGCGCTGTATGTGAGCATGGATGAACAGCTTGAAACAAGATATCCCTCAGACATATCACTTGAATTTTTTGATTTCAAAGACGGAATAAGAAGCAAGGCTCTTGAAGTGGTCAATAATGTCGCAAATAAGCAGGGAAGAAAAATTTCCGACATGAAGTATTATGACAGCCTCTCTGTTATGGCAGTGCTTGAAGGAAATGAATTTGTAACCGGAAATGAGGATTTTGATAGTGTTCCGGAATACTTTGTCCTTACATTCATTACGGATGAGGATTACTCAAGATTGACCGGAGAAAATTTAAATTTATCTGAGAATGAAGTGATTGCCAACGGTGATTCTGGCAGAATTAACGGCTCATTTGAGATTTTCGGAGAAGAATATAACATTATCGACTATGCGGATACCTTTCCGACAGAAAAAATGGGATATCTTGATGCAGGCTTATTCTACTTTGTTATAAATAGAAATGAGCTGATAAACATAAGCGAGAGACAGTCTCAATACGGTAACACGCTTCAGGGTATAAAGTATTCTGTATCTTTCGATATAGACGGCACAAAGGATGAGAAAATTGCATTTGCAGATGTTATTTTTGATGAATTAAGCGGAATGAGATATAAGCCTGACATAAGTTCTGACAACAATGTCGAAGAGACTGATAATCCAAACTACCGTTTTTATGTAGAAAGCAAACAGAGAGTGGAGGATGAAATTTATGCTATGGATGGCGGATTCCTGTTTCTGGGAATATTTCTCGGCTTCTTATTCCTGATAGCCACTGTGCTTATTATTTATTATAAGCAAATATCCGAGGGCTATGACGACAGAGAGCGCTATAATATAATGCAGAAGGTGGGAATGAGCCGTAAAGAAGTTAAAGATTCTATCAAAAGTCAGATAATCAAGGTGTTTTTC
>DNNV01000303.1 GCA_003497505.1 Clostridiales bacterium
CACCGCAACCACAGGTACCAGCGGAACCTCAATTTCCCTGTTTAAAAATTCATTTATTTTTTCCTTTAATCTCTTCTTCCTTAGCTTTAATATATTATCAACCGCTGCAGACGAAAGTGTCATGTCAAATGTATCTTCCTGCATTATCTTTTTAATTTCTTCTCCCAGTATGTCTCTATTGTCCATCTGACCAACCTCCCTTCAAAAGGCTTCCTTTTAATATATTTCTTCCTCTGGACAGTTTGCTTTTTACCGTCCCTTCCTTCTCATCAAGCAGTTGTGAAATTTCTTTTACCGACAACTCCTCAAAGTAAAAGAGCACCAGCACTTCCCTGTAAATGGGATTTATTTCGTCAAGCTCCCTTTTCAGCAAATCCCTGTCAATAACTTTTTCTATATGTATTTCAGAATTAATATTACAAATTCGTTCATTTTCAAAGATTGAAAAATCCATCCTTTTCCTTAGTCTGTCTCTAGATAAATTTAAAGCGATGGTATAAATCCACGTATATAGTCCTGATTCTCCCCTGAATTCTTCAATTTTACGAAAAACTCTCACAAATGTTTCCTGCACAATATCCTCTGCTTCCTCTCTGTCTCTCAGTATCAGGTAGCAGGTTCTCAACAATCTGTTGCCATATTCCTCGACCAATTGTCTGTATGCATCTTCCCTTCCTCTTTTCAATTCCCGTATCAACAACTTCTCCGCCACCTTCAACCCTCCTTACTATTTAGACGCCAATATCCAACAAAAGGTTTCAACAAAAAATAGATATGCCGGACATTAAATAGATATTGTTTAACCTTGACTAAATTGTAAAATAATTCTATAATAATAGCAAGTAAACGATTGCACTTAATGTGATGTAATCTTACTAATCAAATTTAATAAGGGGGATTTATGAAAATGAGTAATAAGAAGGCAATAGTTTTCGTAGTTATTCTATCAATGGTTTTAGGGACATTAGTAGGTTGTTCAACAGGGGTTTCCGGTAATAATAAGGTGGATGTCGGTATAGTACTACCAACAAAGGATGAACCAAGATGGGTTCAAGATGAAACTAGATTTAAAGAGGCATTAAAGAATACTAACTATTCAGTTGAGATACTTTTTAGTCAAGGTTCCTCTGCTAATGAGAAACAAAATGTAGAGTCACTTATCACTAAAGGGATAAAAGTTCTTATAATATGCCCACATGACGGTGATGGAGCCGCAGCAGCTGCGGAAGCTGCCAAAGCTGAAGGTATTAAGGTTATATCATATGATAGACTTATAACAGGAACAAAGGCAGTAGATTACTATGTAACCTTTGATAGCGTTGCAGTAGGTGAAGCTCAGGGACAATATTTAGTAGATAAGGCAACCGGAAGCAAAAATCCACTATATCTGTATGCAGGCGCTGCATCTGATAACAATGCTTTTTTATTCTTTGAAGGTGCGTGGAATGTATTGCAGCCTAAGATTGCTGACGGCACATTTGTAATTAAGAATTCTTCGGAAGCAGTTGCACTGCAAAATAAGGCTAAACTTTCAAGAGATGAAATGGGAAAAATTATAGGTCAGGTTACTACAAACTGGGATTTCAATGAAGCTAAAAATAAGGCAGAAGCTCATTTAACTTCCGCTTCTGCAGCTGACAAGGGAAATGTATTTATATTAGCACCAAACGATGGAACTGCAAGATCAATAGCAGATACTTTTGTGGCAGATAATGATATAAAATCGTATGTAATTACCGGTCAGGATGCAGAAATAGCGTCAGTACAATACATAATAGATGGAAAACAAACTATGACAGTATTTAAAGATGTTCGCAGCCTGGTTAAGGACTCCATAGATATGGCTGTGGCTATATTAGGTGGAAAAGCACCGGAAACCACGGGATCATACAACAACAGTGCAACTGATGTACCGGCTAAACAAACAGAAGTTATAGTAGTAGATAATGCTAATGTGAAGGCAGCATTGGTTGATTCCGGTTATTATGAGGCATCTAAGTTTACTAATCTAAAATAATTGACTAAAAAATGAAAATAGTGACAGCCTTTTTGGCTTTCACTATTTTCTAATTAAATTACTATAGGGAGTATTGTTATGGCTATATATGATACGGACTATATTTTAGAGATGAATAATATAACTAAGGACTTTCCGGGGATTAAGGCTCTTAGCAACGTAAATTTTAAGGTTAAAAGAGGAGAAATACATTGTTTAGTCGGAGAAAACGGTGCGGGAAAATCCACCCTCATGAAGGTTTTGTCCGGTATTTATCCTTATGGCCAATATGAAGGCGATATTATACTAAACAAAAAGATTCAAAAATATAGTGTAATATCAGATAGTGAGAAAGCTGGAATTGCAATAATATATCAAGAGTTAGCACTTATACCGGAAATGACTGTTTATGAAAATATTTTTCTGGGTCATGAAATAAAAAACCGATACACCATAAATTGGAATGAAACAATAGCAAAATCAAAGGAGCTGTTAAAGAAGGTCAATTTGAATATTAACCCTGCTGCTAAAATAAAGGATTTAGGGGTTGGCAGGCAGCAATTAGTTGAAATTGCAAAGGCATTCAGCAAAGACGTAAAGCTATTAATATTAGATGAACCAACAGCAGCATTAAATGAGGATGATTCCGAAAATCTATTGAACTTATTAAAGGAGCTTAAAGAAGAAGGAATAACTTCAATTATGATTTCGCATAAATTAAAGGAAGTAATATCAATAGCTGACACAGTAACGATTCTTAGGGATGGAAGGACAATTTGTTCGTTAGATGCATCTAAATCTGAGATAAATGAAAATACAATAATAAGAAACATGGTTGGTCGGGAAATAAATGATATCTATCCGAAAAGAGCAATAAAAGAGCCGGGTGAAATAATATTAGAAGTTAAAAATTGGTCTGCCTATTCAAATGATCTTGGCAGAAGTGTTTTTAAAAATATTAACTTTAATGTTAGAAATGGTGAAGTAGTTGCTCTTGCAGGACTAATGGGTGCAGGAAGGACAGAGTTTGCTAATAGTATATTTGGAAATCCCAGAGAATATAAACTCTCGGGAGAACTTTTAATAAATGGAAAACCAAAGAACCTTAAACATACTTCCGATGCAATAAAATCTGGTATTGCCTATGTCACCGAGGATAGAAAAAAGGAAGGACTTATATTAATTCAGGATATAAAGAACAATATAACCCTTGGAAACCTTAGATCCCTATCATCCAATGGAATTATAAATGAAAATGAGGAAATTAATGTAGCTAACAAATATAAAGAGGATTTAACAATAAAGGCTCCTAGCATAGAGCAGTTATTAAGTAATTTAAGTGGCGGTAATCAACAAAAGGTATCTGTAGGAAAATGGTTATTTACAGAGCCAAAAATATTGATTTTAGATGAACCAACTCGTGGTATCGATGTAGGAGCAAAATATGAAATTTATACCATAATGAATCGATTAATCGATGAAGGACTTAGCATTATAATGATATCCTCCGAATTACCTGAGGTATTGGGTATGAGTGATCGTGTATATGTTATGGCTCATGGTGAAATCACAGGAGAACTAGATATAAAAGATGCTACTCAGGACGAAATAATGAAAATGGCTACAAATTAATTTAACTACGAGGGGAATTAATATGGATTCTATTAGCAAGAAAGAAAAGAATATTAAGATAAATCTGTTTAATTATTTTAAAGAGTTTAAAGCATTACTCCGAAAAAACATTCGTGAATATGGCATGTTCATAGCACTGTTTATAATTATGATTACTTTTTCTGTTTTGACTAATGGCACATTTATGTCACCAAGAAATTTGAGCAATCTCATTAACTCTACCGGATATATTGCCGTACTTACAATTGGTATGACATTAATTTTAATAATCAGGCATATAGATTTATCTGTAGGATATGTCGCCGGATTTCTGGGTGCAGTTGTAGCAATACTGATGACATCTGTGAAACTTAATACCGGTGTCAGTATATTGATAATACTTGTCATAGGTATTGCAATTGGATTATTCTATGGTTTCCTAATAGGTAAGGTTGGCATACCTGCCTTCGTGGTATCATTGGCAGGCATGTTGGTCTTTAGAGGATTGTTGATGTTAGCTACTCAAAAAACCGGAACCATTATAATACCAAATGATAGTTTTAATGATATAGGCAACGGATTTATACCTGATCCATTTAAACTGGTTGATGGATATCATTCCTTAACTCTGCTCTTAGGATTAGCAGGAATTGCGCTTTACATAATAGCTGAATTAAGAAACAGAAAAAATATGCAGAAATATGAATTTGAAGTGCTGTCAAAATCAATGTTTGTTTCTAAACTAATTTTTGTTTCCTTACTTATTGGATATGTAATATGGATGTTATCCAGATATAATGGTTTATCATGGACAGTAGTAATTGTTCTGTTGGTAACAGCTGTGTATCACTTCTTAACCACTAAGACAGTTTTAGGAAGACAAATATATGCGATAGGCGGCAACCCGGAAGCAGCGAAGTTAAGCGGCATAAATGTAACGAGGGTTACCTATTTCGTATTTGCGTCTATGAGTATGCTGGCCGCACTGGCAGGAGTACTATATACATCAAGACTTCAGTCAGCAACAACAACTGCAGGGGTGGGATTTGAACTGGATGCAATTGCTGCAGCCTATGTAGGAGGAGTCTCAACATCCGGCGGAGTAGGCAAGATAACAGGTTCACTGATAGGTGCCTTGGTAATGTCATCATTGATAAGTGGAATGAACCTAATGGGAGTGAATATATCGTATCAATATATTATAAGAGGAATCATACTTGTAGCAGCAGTAATATTCGACATAATTACCAGAAGGAAAAAAGGCTAGGCGAAGAGAAATCTTCGCCTTTCTTAAATTGCAGCAATTTTACAAAAAATTAAAAAGACACCAACCTATTACAGTCAGTGCCTCTCATCAAGTGGTTAATTACATATTGCTAACTTTGTCGTGCTCATGTGCTTCTTTATATTTTAAGCGAGTAGCTTTACCTCCCCTAATGTGTCTTTCCGACTTGTTTTTAAGCAAAACTTTTTTGACTTCGCTTGCAGCTGGAGGGTTCAGTTTGGGAAGACGTTCTGTTACATCCTTATGGACCGTACTTTTGCTGACGCCGAACTTTTTTGCAGTCTGCCTTACAGTAGATTCAGTACTTATAATATATTCCGCAATTTCCATGGCTCTCCGTTCTATGTAATCTTTCATGTTTAACCCCCTTTGGCATTATACCGTCTTATTTTAATTTTTATGCATTTATTTGTCCTATTAGAACCTTTACATTAATTAATATAGTCCATGGGGTTAACATTTTTTCCATCAACCAATAATTCAAAGTGCAGGTGGGCACCATCTGATGCTTCAATACCGGCTGTTTTGCCTATGTTTCCAATTGCCTGACCCTGCTTCACATGTTCCCCTGCCTTTACAGTGGCTGATGCTAAATTGCTGTAAACCGTTTTAATGTTGTCTCCATGATCAATAACAACTTCTGTACCGGACAACTCTGATGTATTGACAGACATCACTGTTCCAGCTAATGACGATTCAATTAGAAGTGTATCTTTCGGCTTGATGTCCACTCCTTTATGTACTCTCCATTCTCCTATTGCTTCGTAGTAAATTAGGTCGTCCATTGTAAACTCTCTGTATATTTCGCCAGCCAGCGGAGTTTTCATCGAATTCAAATCAATTTTATTGTTCGGGGTATCTTTATCTTTATCCTGATCATTGTTTGCATTCTCATAATCCTTGATTATACCCTCAACATAATCCTGATATGGGTCTAAGTTGACGCCTATGTTTTCATTTTCGGCATCTTTTCCTGCCAAATTGTTTCCTTTATCTGGACCCGGAGTTGAAGAATATCTCCAAACTATTGCAGTGGCTAAAATAACGACACAAAGAGCAATTATAAAGAAACTTGTATCTCTGTGCTTCAGTTTAATAAAGAAATTTTGCATTTTCATTTTTGCATTTTTAAATCTTTTATTTTTCATACAATCCTCCTGATACTTCTTTATTTATCTTGTGATAGTGTGTCCCACTTTTTACGTTTAATACAGAATTGTTCTAAAAATTTTTATTGTTCATAAAATTATAGTAAAACTTATGATGAAAGGGTTGATTTTTTTGTTGAACCGTTTGATTTATGCCTTGGCTGTATTTGTTATGCTTCTGACTGTACCGAGTTTATCTCTTACATTTTTTGAGCAGAGGATCGATACGCCGGTAAAGGCAGAAATATATGAAGTAGCAGAGGATAATGCAAATCAGGAAGACAAGGCTGTCGAAATAGTTGAAGAATTTGAAAAAACAAGCATTGAAGAACCGGAATTAATAAAAATATACAATGTTAGCACAGGTAAAGTCATGGGCATTAATTTTGAAGAATATTTAAAAGGTGTGGTAGCTTCTGAAATGCCCGCTGAGTTCAATATTGAAGCACTCAAGGCCCAAGGAGTCACAGCACGCACATATTTATTGTACAGATTGAAGAAATATCCTGACGGTCATCCCGACCATCCCGGAGCGCCTCTTTGCACGAGCACTCATTGTCAGGTCTGGAGTTCCAAAGAAAGCCTGATTGCATCCCACGGTGAAGAATGGTATAAAAACTACTGGGGGAAAATTGAAGAGGCAGTCAATTCAACAAAAGGGCAGATTTTAGTATATGAAGGTAAAATAATCGAGCCTTTGTTTCATTCAACAAGCGGAGGAAGGACTGAAAATTCAGAGGATGTTTTTTCAACTTCCGTTCCTTATCTTAGAAGTGTTGAAAGTCCTTATGAAAGTGATGCACCGAAACTGCACGCTTCAGTTAAAATATCTGTTGATGAATTTATTAAAAAATTGAAATCTTCATATGTAAATCTGGATATATCGAAAAATAATCTTAGTGAAAAAATAAAATTAGGTGAGGTAAGTGATGGCGGAAAAATAAAAACAATTTATGTAGATGGGACAGAAATTACAGGTAGGGAAATAAGAACCATATTTAATTTGAATTCTACTAATTTCAGCTTCATTCAATCAGGAAATGAAATTGAGATTGTAACCACAGGTTATGGGCACGGTGTCGGAATGAGTCAATGGGGTGCAGAGGGTATGGCAGGCAAGGGTTACGGCTATCTGGACATATTGAAGCATTACTTTACGAACATTGACATAGCCAAAGTCAAATAAACTATTAATACAATATTTTGTTATTTTTTATATACAGCTTATGATTAATATGTTATCATTAATTTACATTAATTTAAAAGAAGGGAAACTATAATGATATTCATAAATGATCAAGCTTACGATGAATTCAAGGTACTTTTGGACGACGCCAAAGTTGAATCATACAATATAAGAATAGGAATAAGCAACTATTCCTGCAGCGGTCCAATTTTCGGCGTTTATGTTGAGGAGCCTACAGACAAGGACGATGTGGAAAAAATAAAGGATATTACCTTTATTGTGGATAAAGAACTGAACCAGCAGTACGGCGGTTTCATAATTGTTTCAAGTGAAGAAAACAACGGAAACGGCGTGGGACTCATGCCCGTTGTACAGCCATCTTCAAGCTGTGGAGACGGATGCGGCGGATGTGGCGGCGGATGCAACTAATAAATAACAAAACGACCTGTTGGAAATTCCGACAGGTCATTTTTATAATCGATAATAATAAAATCAAATTATTTTAATAGGACCCATTTTTTTGATGAGCATACACATTAATCCTGCACCTATTCTCCGATTTTTCACAGGCTTCTGAATTTCTGTCAGAAATGTTTTTCGCAGTAGTTTCAAGTCCTTCCCTGCGCCCTGCGTTTTGTACAAAATCAACCAAATATGATGAAACCGTAACTGTAATCATAGAAAAAGCAATGCGTTGGAACGGAATATACGAAAGAGAAAGCAACAGAACTATAATGTCTGTACAAAGATATGCACGTGCCGTTCGCCATTTAAAGGTCTTTGAAATAGAAAGCGCCAGCGCATCGTCTCCGCCGCAGGACCCTCCCTGCCTTATGACCATTCCTACACCGATGCCCACAAATGCTCCTCCTGCAAGTGCAGCAATCAGAGGATGAAGTAGCAGACCGGGGAGCTGCAGAGGCAACATGCCCCATAATTTTAAAAACCCCGCAAAACTAATGGTAGCTATAATTGACAGTCTAATAAAATCCCTGCTTATATACCTGAATGCCAAGACATAGCAAAGTATGTCAAGAACAGGTGATAGTACAGCCGGTGATATATTAAACCAGTGACTAAGCAGCAATATCATACCTAATACGCCGCCTTCGGTAATATTTGCTTGTTGATGAATGTTGTGAATACCAAAGGATACAATAGCAGTACCTGCTACTATTCCCAAAATTTTTCTGAGGTAAACAGATTTTCAAGTCCCTTTTACTGAGTTAAAATGTTCAATTTTAAAAA
>DNNV01000008.1 GCA_003497505.1 Clostridiales bacterium
AAGTAAAAATCCTGATTTTGATCAGCTGTTCAGGGATAAAAAAAGACTTATAGTGCTGAACAAATATGACCTTGCAGACCCAAATATGAACAAGATGTGGGAAGAATATTACAAAAGCAAGGGCTGGTCATGTGTATTGTACAACTCAACAAACAATAAGGAACTGAGAAAATTAGACAATGCCATTGCTGATGCCTCTAAGGAAATACTTGAAAGATACAAGAAACGCGGGCTGATAAACAGGAGAATCAAGGCAATGATTGTGGGCATACCCAACGTAGGAAAATCAACGCTCATAAATTCATTGGCTAAAAAGAAAAGCGCCAAGACAGGAAATATGCCCGGAGTTACAAAGGGCAAGCAATGGATTAACCTGGCAAACAATATCGATTTGCTGGATACACCGGGGATTTTGTGGCCTAAGTTTGAAGACGAGATAGGCGCCCTGAACTTGGCTTTTACAGGGGCAATTAAGGATGAAACCCTTGTGCTGGAAGAAATAGCCCTGAAATTTGTTGAAAAAATGATTGGAATGAACAAAATAAACTCAATATTGGAAAAATACAATATCGAACAGGGAGAAAAGCCCTTGGACATATTGGATAACATAGCATTAAAAAAAGGATATCTAATAAATAATTCCGAAATAGATTACTTAAGAGTTGCCAACCTGCTGCTGAATGATTTCAGAAGTGGAAAGTTAGGAAATATAACTTTGGAAAACATAGGTGAACGATGATGCTGAAAATCGAACAGGAGCTGTGGAACAAGGGACATGAGTATCTTGCATGCATAGACGAGGTAGGCAGGGGATGCCTTGCGGGAAGCGTGGTGACCTGCGCAGTAGTTATGCCGAAAGATGTTCTCATAGAGGGGGTAAATGATTCAAAGAAGCTGACACACAAAAAACGAGAGCAGCTGTTTGATGTTATTATGGAAAAGGCTGTGGCTGTGGGCATAGGAGAGATGAGATGTGAAAAGGTGGATGAAATCAATATAAAAAATGCCACCAAGCTTGCTATGCTCCAGGCAGTTGAAAACTTGAGGGATAAGGAAGGAAACAAGGTAGTCCCGGACTATCTTCTCATAGATGCAGAAAAATTAGATACATACATACCCCAGCTTAACATAGTTAAGGGAGATGCAAAATGCCACGGGATTGCCGCAGCCTCAATTGTAGCCAAGGTTACGAGAGACAGGCAGATGGATGAAGCGGACAAAATTTATCCGGAATATAATTTAGCCAAAAACAAGGGATACGGTACAAGGGAGCATATAGATGCACTTCTTGAGTATGGCCCCACGGAGATTCACAGGAAGACATTTCTTAAAAAAATAATGAACGGCCAAGAACAAATGAGCTTTATATGACATTTGTTTTTTTGTATGCCCTAACCCCGTTTTTTCGACCGAGAGGGAGAAAAAAACGGCGGTAGGTCAACCGCAACGAGTTCCCAAAGTATGCGACCAGAGGGAGCGAATACTTTGGTGAACGGAGACTGCGCCGTCTTAATGCGAGAAGCCCTCAACTGAAATGACTGAAAAATTTCTGATATAATGATTATTTAAGGTGTAAGTGGGTATAACAATCTTAAAAAGGAGAAGGAAATGAAGCATAAATTAATTATATTTTCAGATTATACATGACCATTTTGCTATATTGGCAAAGGTATTGTCGATGAGCTTAAAAAGGAATATACAATAGATGACCAATGGCTGCCATTTGAAATACATCCCGAGGTCCCGGAAAAGGGTCAGAGGGTTTCGGATTTATTCCCGGGAATGCCCCTTGAAGGAATGTTCATGAATTTGTCCCGCATGGGCGATGAATATGGCATCAGCTTTTGTGGAGCAGATATGATGTCAAACACTCATAAAGCTCTCTTGGCGGGAGAGTATGCAAAGGATAACGGAAAATTTCACGAATTTCATGATAAAATATTTTATGAATATTTCACAAAGGGCATGGATATAAATGATGACCAATTGCTGGCTTCCATAGCCGAAAGCATTGGATTGGACAAGGAAGAAATGTTCAGTAAAATTAAGACGGGAATTTATGAAGAAAGACTGAGAGAGGCACATGAAACAGCACGCAATTACAGTGTAAATAGCACCCCCACTTTTATAATTGACGATAAGACCGTCCTGGTGGGAGCCCAGCCCATTGCTTCCTTTAGGGAGGCATTTAATTACGCGGAGGGTAAGTCGCGGTAAGCAATAAAATAAAGCAACAGCACAGCAGGAGGAAAAAATGACTTCAATAGGAATTATAGCGAATCCCGCATCCGGCAAGGACATAAGGAGACTTTTATCCTATGCAACCGTAACGGATAACGGAGAGAAAATAAATATTGTTGAAAGAATAATATTAGGCGCCCAGGCTCTTGGGGTTGAAAAGATATACATGCTTTCAGACTTCAGCAGAATAGGGTACAAGGTAAAGGAAAGATTAACTACGCGAAAAACATTAAAATGTGAAATAGAATTAGTGGAGCTTCCAAAATACAACAGCTTCAGAGATACGCTGAATATTACGGAATACATGGAAGAGCAAGGCGTAGGATGTATTGTAACGCTTGGAGGGGACGGAACCAACAGAGCCTTGGCAAAGGTCGTAAAAGATACTCCCATTATTGCAGTATCTACAGGGACAAATAACGTCTACCCCATGATGATTGAAGGAACTATTGCAGGAATGGCGGCCGCAGCTGCCGCATCAAATAAATTTGAAAAAAATCTGTACGCAATAAGAGATAAAAGAATAGAAATATACAAGGATTCAGAGCTGGTTGATATTGCTCTTGTAGATGCGGTAATCTCAAATGAGGTGCATATTGCATCCAAGGCAATATGGGATATGGAAAATATTAAAAAAATATTTGTAACAAGAAGCCACCCCGCATCCATAGGTTTTTCTTCAATAGCAGGATGCAGAAAAATAGTGACTCCTCAGGATGACTTCGGTATGTGCATTGATGTTAATAGTGGAGAATCTGTTGTAGCTCCCGTATCTGCAGGTATACTTGAATCTCTTCTTGTGGGTTCTCCTGTCATGCTTGAGCTAGAAGAGGGATATGAGTTTACGGCAGATGAAAGAGGAACCATAGCGCTTGACGGAGAAAAGGAAGTGGAATTTTCCCCGGGAGACAAATTTATACTCAAGGTTACGCGCAAGGGACCATATCACGTGGACGTTGTAAAGGCACTGGAGATCGCTCAGCTTGGAGGGTTCTTTTCATAGCGTTAAGCAGTTCAAAAATAGCAAAAAACTGAT
>DNNV01000186.1 GCA_003497505.1 Clostridiales bacterium
ATCTAAACTCGGCATTTTCGCCGGTTACTCTTATTTCGTAGCCTATTTTCGTTCTATATAAAAATACATATCCTAAAATTGCAACAGCAATGGCTATAATCAATCCTACGTGAATTTTTGTGCCCTTGACAATGGAAGCAAACTGAGTGGTCTTGGGTATTGCATATGATACAACCGCCCCTGCCTTAGGGTCTCTGAGAAAGTAGTTCAGAATATACGAAGCAAACAACACCACCAAATAGTTCATCATCAGAGATGATACAAGCACATCCGAATCCGTCTTGATTTTCATTACCGCAGGTACGGCAGTTATCATTGCGCCGAAAAATCCTGCCGCTAAAATGCACGCCCACGGAGCCACTGCAGGAGGCAGCAATGAATTTATTCCTATATATGTTGCTACCAGACCACCTATGTGAAATGCACCTTCACCTGCGAGATTTATCTCATTGGCGGCAAACATAATGCTTATACCAACACCTGTGAATACCAGGGGAATCATTGCTTCGATAACATTTCCTATTCTTCTTGTACTTTTTAAAGGTCCCGTAAGAAGCTCCAAAATAGCCTTCACAGGCTCATCACTTGTTATGAAAATTATTAAGAATGATATTGCCAGGGCTATACCGATTGACATAACCGTACGCAATATGTCATATTTTTTACTGCTGTTCATACATTATTCCCTCCAATCGGTCATCCTTCTTTATTCCGAGCATGTACTTTCCAAGCTCTTCTTCCGTAAGATTTTTAACATCGCTGAACACACCTGCGAAGCTTCCCTTGTACATTACCGCAAGCCTGTCGCTGAGCTCGAAAACTTCGTTCAAATCCGCGGATATGAGTATTACCGCACACCCTGCATCTCTAAACTCGATAATTCTCTGTCTTATGAAGGAGGCTGCACCTACGTCGATTCCTCTCGTAGGCTGATTGGCTATTATTATTTTGGGGTTTGTTGAAAATTCTCTTGCAACAACTACCTTCTGGATATTTCCTCCTGAAAGCATACCCACATTTTGCTTGTATGACTTGCATTTAACCAGGTATTCCTTAATAAGTCCGTTTACCCTGGATTCAATTTTTTTCGTTTTAAGCATCAATTTGCCCGAAAATTCAGGGCTGTCATATTGATTGGAAAGAATATTATCCATTATATTCATATTGGCCGCACATCCCAATGTCATTCTGTCCTCGGGTATGTGTGCGAGACCTAACTTTCTGATACCGTAAATACTGCTGTTTCTGATATCCTTGTCAAATACCTTTATTTCGCCCAGGTACTTTTTCGTCAAACCTGTTATGGCCTCAATCAGGTGACTTTGCCCATTGCCCTCAACCCCGGCAATTCCGAATATTTCGCCAGCCTTTAAGTCAAATGACAGGTCATCAACTCTCTTTATTCCTGTACTTCCCAGCACTGTAAGGTTTCTTACCTTCATTACTGTTTCCTTCAATGATACGGGCTTTTTATCGAAGGACAGAACCACGTCTCTTCCCACCATGAGTCTGGACATTTCGCTTGTGGATATGTCGCTTACATTGTGAGTTCCTTTGCTCTTCCCGTTGCGCATTATGGTTGCTCTATCACATATGGATTTAATTTCGTCAAGCTTGTGGGATATGAATATAATCGTATGGCCGTCTTCCTTAAGTTTTTTCAGTTGCACAAAAAGCTCATCCGTTTCCTGAGGGGTGAGCACGGCTGTAGGTTCGTCAAGTATGAGGATATCCGCTCCTCTGTAAAGAGCCTTGAGTATTTCCACCTTTTGCTTTATACCAACCGGAAGCTCTTCAACCTTTAATGTAACATCTATGTCGAAGTTGTACTTCTTGGCTATATTGTCGGATAATTCAACTGCCTTGTTCATATCTATGAATATACCGTTCTTAGGCTCCACACCCAGTACTATGTTCTCTGCCACTGTAAGTGACGGAACAAGCATGAAATGCTGATGAACCATTCCTATTCCTTTGCTTATGGCCTCCTGTGGAGACTTAAGTGTAATTTCGGTGCCGTTTAATATAATCTGTCCCTGCTCCGGTGATTCGATGCCGAACAAAACCTTCATCAGCGTACTTTTCCCTGCCCCGTTTTCTCCTAGAAGTGCATGTATTTCGCCTTTTTCAAGCTCCAACGTAACATCTTCAACAGCGACCACCCCATTGGGATAAATCTTCATTATATTTTTCATCTCAAGCACTTTATTGCTCATTGTGAATTATCCTCCGTTATTTTTTATTAATAACTAATAATCGGCAGCTATGTATAGCGGGCAATTATTAGTCATTAATACTAAGTTCATAAACAGTCAGGGATAACCCTGACTGTTTATTATAAATCACTATTGTACAGAATCCTTTATTGCTTTTATTTCTTCAGTGCTTTTTCCTAAAGCTGTATCAACTTTTATTTCGCCGTTAGTTATTTTCTTCTCTAACTCGTCTATCTTAGTTCTTATAGATTCAGGAAGCATTTTCTCGTAGTGCTCATCTTTAACTATTTCAACTCCGCCTTCAGCAAATCCTAATGATTCAGCCTTGCCGTATTCAAGTTTGCCTTCAAGATCCAGTTTGATTGCTCTATAAAGAGAATTTCCTACATTCTTAAGAGCTGATGTAGGAATTACATGAGCTTTGTCAGCAAGCAATGCAGCCTGGTCTGAGTCAACGCCGAATGCATATTTCTTTGCATCAACAGCTGCTTCAATCTGTCCTAAGCCTGCAGCACCTGCAACGTTGTATCCAACATCTACTCCGCCGTTCTGATACTGAGCAAGAGCAAGGTCTTTTCCTGCTGCTGAGTCATAGAAGTTTCCTACATATGCTATAGCAACCTTTATTCCTGGCTCAACATCTTTTGCTCCCTGAATATATCCAAGAAGGAAGTCGTTGATTATAGGATTTTCCATTCCGCCAAGGAAGCCTATGTTCTTAGTTGCAGGATCGATGTTCGGAAGCTCTTTGCTTGTTGTCATCATAGCCGCTGCAGCTCCTACAAGGTAGGATACCTCGTTCTGCTTGTAAAGAACGTTGTAGATGTTGTTGTTGTTTACTCTTTCTTCGAAATTGTATGTTTCGTCGAAGAACATGAATTTCTGGTCAGGGAATTGCTTTGAAGCTTCTTCCAAAGCGTCAATCATCTGCCATGTACCCATTATTATAACATCATACTCGCCTTTTTCGCAGTAATCCATTACTGTAGGTGCCCATTTCTTTTCGTCTGCAGGCGTAGCTCCCATTTGTTCAACTTTAAAATCAAATATTTCTGCGCCTAACTCTTTTTTCAGCTTCTCAAGTCCTGAATTAGCTGAATCAAAGAAAGATTTGTCTCCCAGTGATCCGTTCAGCAGTAATGCTGCTTTGTATGGCTTTCCTGTGCCAGGTGTTTCTCCCTTTGGTGTTTCTCCCTGTGGTGTTTCCGCAGGTTTCTGTCCGCATGCAGCTAAAGAAAATATCATCATAACTGCGAGCAACAAAGAAAGTATTTTTTTCATTTTTGAATTTCCTCCGTTTGAGCTTTTTTTATGTATTTTAAAGTATCGTCGACTAAGTCCTCAAGCTTGATTTCCTCATACTCTCTCATATAGGTTATGAGTTTGTCAAATGCAGGAGAAATAAGTCGTTTTGGAATGATACGCATTCCCTCTTGAATACCCAGTACAGGCATTATCATGCCTGCGTTGCAGTCTGCATCAATACCGCACATTGTAATTATGTTCAGAGTTTTTTCATAATCTCCTTCACCGTACATAAGCGCAATAATCTCACAGCATGCATTGGGATATGCATGAATCCAGTTATATTTTATATATTTTTTCTCACAGTCAGCTAATGCATCGTGCCAGTCGTCATATTTCATACAGCAGTCATAAGCAAAGCTTATTACGGAATAGTATTCGCTGTCTGCAGGAATCATTGATATTGCGGATTTAACCACATCCTTCACATCACTGTTCACAAAGGCCAGTGAAGTCATTACAGCATTGAATACCTCTCCCAATATACCGTTGTTGATATGTGATACCTCTCCGTCTCTCCATGCCAAATCTGCGGCAAGTTTCGGATTTCCCGGAGCAACCATTCCGCATATTGCACCTCTCATCTGCGCGCCTATCCATTCATTGAAAGGATTGTTCCACTTGGCGCTCTCGGGAGGCATCATTCCGGAACGGATATTTCTTATTGCAAGCTCTTCAGCGGACCATCCCACAGGTATGAGGCCTATCCATGACAGAGCGATATCCTTGCTCGTAACATCGTATCCCTTGTCTTTAAAAGCGTCAAGGAATGCAATTTCAAATGTTATGTCGTCATTGTACGTATTGGGTTCCCTTACGTAATCCTTCACGTCTCCAAATGCTTCATAGAGGTTTTTTGACGTATAGCCTTCAACCATGGTTCCCATTGCCGCTCCTATGAGCTGGGACATCCATGCAGCCTTTATCTGGTCTTTGAAGGTTTCTGAATTTATATCCACATGCACTGCTTCGGGGAAAGAAACGGTTCTCTCATGTTCCTCAAAGTTGTTGTAGTACTTGTATTTCCAATAATCTGATTCTTCGTTTTTCTTGGCATTTAAAAATTCATTTCTCAGTTCTGCAGAAATTCTCTGAAGCTCAACCACGTTGCCTTTCCTGTGAGCCTCAAGCCCTCTTTCCAGCAGTTCGTATGCGTTGTCAACAGTATATCCTCTGTTTTCAAGAGCCTGAACCGCGGCAACCATTGCAATTTCAGGTGCGCCCGAGCCGGGTACATTGCTGCCCCAGTCTAACTTAAGTGTGCCGTCATAAAAATCGGCAATAGCTTTTAAAGCGCTCCATCCCTGCTCTTCTCCGCTTAATACGGTAGGTTTTGCATTCGAAAACAAATCATATGCCATTTCCCATGCTTTTTTCATAATTACCTCTATGCTATCTCCAGAGCAATTTTCATCATGTCCTTGAATCCTTGTTCTCTTTGCTCTGCAGTAGTTTCTGTTTGATTTACAATGGAGTCGGATACTGTTAATATGGTAAGCGCATTTACTCCCGCTCTTGCTGCGTTGCAATACAGTGCGAATGACTCCATCTCTGCTGCCATACATCCCATCTTCGCCCATTTTTTCCAGCTGTCGGCTTCATCTCCGTAGAAAACATCCGAAGTTAAAATATTTCCCACATATGCTGTGATGCTGTTTTCATCCGCAACCCTCTTCGCATTTGATAAAAGCTCCCATGAAGCTGTTGCTGAATATGTTCCAGGAAGATTGTACTGCGAAGCGTAATTTGAATCTGTGCTTGCTCCGATTGCCAGTACTATATCATAAAGATTCAGCTTCGGATCAAATGCTCCGCAAGACCCTACTCTTATAAGATTTTTAACTCCGTACATATGTATCAATTCATAGGAATAAATTCCTATGGAAGGGCATCCCATTCCTGTTCCCATGACAGAAACCTTTTTTCCGTTGTATGTTCCCGTGTAGCCGAACATATTTCTCACCGTGTTAAACTGTTCAACATCGCTTAAAAAGTTTTCTGCAATAAATTTAGCTCTCAGCGGGTCTCCCGGCAATAATACGGTTTCCGCTATCTGTCCATTAATTGCACTATTGTGTGGCGTTGACATATCTTTCTCCTTTATGTGTTTTATTTTAGCATATAAAAAAGCTATACTATATTACTATTTTTTTGAGCTTTCGTCAATATCCGTTATTTTCCTGCAAATCCGCGCCCATAAAAATTATTTCTTGAATGTTCTTTTATTCCCCTTTGACCCGTCTGCTCCAGGCCTTGGTCTTGGCTTTGGTCCGGGGTTTCTTACTGTGTTTCTTCCCGCCCTGCTGTCTTCATTCACCATGCGTATACCGTCAGAATTCATTGATATCATTCTTTTCTTCATGAGCCTTCCCGCCGCCTTTTTAAAGGAGCTTTTACTTAATCCAAGCCTGTCATTGATTTCTTCGGGGCTT
>DNNV01000235.1 GCA_003497505.1 Clostridiales bacterium
TAACCTCCTGTTTTATAATACTTTATATAATATATTATAGCCTATAATAAAATTTATCAACTACTAACTAAAAAGGGCTCCGAATAAAGCGGTGCCCTTTTAGCCTGTTATATTGGTAATTCATCTGATTATTCTCTTCATACTTACAGCTTCTTCAAAAAACTCCTTAGGATATTCAATCGTAACAACTGCCGTATGGTCGTTGGCCTTTGGATTTCTTACCTTGACAACCCTGGCATTACATACGGATTTCCCGTGCCTGTCAACAGCTTCAACAATATCTCCCTCATTCGGAAGCGGATAGTATTCATACGGAAATGAAAGCAATGCATTTGTATCGCTGTATGTATAGTCCTTTATATAAATTGCCAGTCCAGGGCACGCAGCAATGCACATGCCGCAGGCAATACATTTTTCAAAATCAATTTCAGGTAAATTTGTAATTGATTCTCCTATTGTAATTGCTCCCTTAGAGCATGAAGCCTCACAAGGGTTGCAGGGTATCTCTTCAATACATTCAATTATCACAACAGGTCCTTTACGAAGCCGGTCATGAGACGGGAAGGCAGGGGACTTATGTAGTTCCTCAAGTGTAGGAGCACCTGTAGTTTTCAATGAATATTCCATTCAATCACCTCTTTTCCCTTCTGCAGCATTGAATCCTTGGCATCCCGGCGCCTCTGCCCAAAATAGCCGCTTCTCAGAGCATTGAGATTTTCCCAGATTTCCCCGGAACGTGCGGCTGCTTCATCTTCTGTAATATAACCGAGTTCGGCCGCAACGTTTATTCCGGCAAGTCTTCCTTCCTCCATTGCTGTGCTTGCTTCTTCTATTCCTGAAATATCACCTGCGATGAATATATCAGCCTGAGTTGAATGCATTTTATCATCGTGAACCGGAATGTGACCGCCCATTGCAGGAACAAAATTGAATTTGCATCCCGCAAGCCACGCCAGCTCCGAAAGAGGTGTCAACCCTGTTGCAAGGCATACCGTATCCGCTTCCAAAATACGTTCTGTTCCCGGTACCTGTTTAAACCCTGAATCAAGTTCAACAATCTCAACCGCCTCAACATGTTTAGTTCCGAAAGCGCGCTTTATGGTATGCGAAACACAAAACGGCACTCCTGCACGGGACACCTTTGCAGTATGCACACCGTAGCCGCCTAATTTAGGTGCCGCCTCCAGGATGGCGGCGACTTCCGCACCTGCCTGCAAAAGCTGGTATGCAACAATTACTCCCACATTGCCTGAACCCAGCATAACAACCTTCCGTCCGGGCAAAACCCTGTTTACGTTAATCATGGTCTGTGCCGCACCTGCTCCCATTACACCAGGAAGATCCCAGCCCGGAAATGCCACGGCATTTTCTGTTGCGCCTGTGGCAAGGATTATTTTTTTTGCCTTTACTATTTCACTTTTATTTCTGTTGCGCACAACCCAAAGATTATGCCCGTCCTCTATTCCGCACACTTCTCCGTTTAGCCATGTGTTTATACCGAGATTTTCGCTTTCACGCAGTAGCTCTGTACCTATATTCATACCGCGAATTCCGGCCTTATGGGCTCTTGAACCGAAAAATTTGTGTATCTGCTTGAAAAGCTGACCGCCGGGACGTGCATTTTCATCTATGAGCAAAACATCCACACCTGCCCGGCGTGCTTCAATAGCCGCCGAAAGGCCGGCAGGCCCTGCTCCCACTATTGCTAATTCTGTTCCTATCATTGGCGACCCTCCTCAGACCAAATTCCCGTGCCCTGCTGTGTTGTAATTTTCATTCCTTCTCTAACCTCAGTAACACAGGTTCGCACATTAGGTACACCGTCAACCGTCATGATGCAGTCCGTACAGCGCCCGATAGCGCAGTATATTCCCCGTGGCTTATGTTTATGGGCCGTATAGCGGTTTATAAATATATCGTTTGCAATCAGGGCTGCCGCAATCATCTCTCCTTCACGTACCATGACAGGCTTACCGTCCACAAATATCTGCACCTCTCTTGACGACCTTTCTTCTTCCAAGATAGGATGATTGGATACTCTGTTCATTATTTTACCTCCGAGATAAGCCCCAGCTCAGACATGGCATCCTTCAATGCACTGAGCACATCTTCGGAAGGTGCCGCAAGAGGCAGACGTGTAATGCCCACATCTATTCCAAGCAGATTAAGCGCTGCCTTAACAGGAATAGGGTTTGCAGTCATAAACAGCTTTTCAGATATATCAACAAGCTTCAGATGCATTTTTGCAGCTTCATTTACATTTCCGCCCAGGTAATTGTCAATCATATACTTGATTTCACGACACACAACGTGCGAAGTTACGGAAACAACACCATATCCTCCGACAGCCAGTGTCGGCAATATCTGAGCATCCTCCCCCGTATATACCAGGAATCCTTCTGCCGCATCACGCACTACGGCAGCTAACTGTGTAAGATTTCCTGAAGCCTCTTTCAATGCTGCAATATTCGGGATTTTAGAAAGTGCAACGGTGGTTTCAGCTGTCATATTGGCACCGGTACGTCCCGGCACGTTATAAAGCATAATAGGCAGCTCAGTTGCCTGCGCAACAGCCGCAAAATGTGCGTACAGTGATTCCTGATTAGGCTTGTTGTAATAAGGCACAACCACAAGCAATCCATCCACGCCTAATTTCTCCGCTTCTGAAGCATTCCCTATGGTAGTGGCAGTGGAATTTGTTCCTATTCCTGCTATTATCGGTACATCTACCGCTTGCTTTACACACAAAAGCAATTTTTTCTTTTCTTCAGATGTAACGGTCGGAGATTCTCCTGTTGTGCCGTTTATTACAAGCGCCGTGCTGCCTTGTGCAACTAAATGTCTTGCAAGCTCTGCTGCTCTGTCATAATTTACTTCTCCGTCAGGATGCATAGGAGTTACCATAGCTGTGATTATTCTTCCCCAATTAGTCATTTATTGTTCCTCCATCAAATTGTTTTCATACTCCGTGATTAAATCAGACCTTACCGGACGCACCGGCTGCCGATAGCTGGATGTCTGCATTTCATCAAGCCGAGTATTGGTTTTTTCAGATAATATACGTTCCACAAGCCTTCTGCATGTGCGTCCTTGGCACAAGCCCATCCCGGCCCTTGTAAATCGCTTTAATTCATTCATTGTTACAGCGCCGTCTGCAATTGCAGCTTCAATTTCCTCTCGTGAAACCTCTTCACAGCGGCATATTAATTCATCGCACATTTTCATTACCTCAAATTCTATAAATTATCCCTCTACTGTCCATGCAAAATTCAGCAATATTGAACATAACCGCAAGCGCAGTTACATTCAATATTACTTATAAAGTTGTTTGTAAATAGGTTAATATGCCTTCAGCACAGGATTTACATTCCCTTGACTTACATATTTAGGATTAGGTGTAACATTCTTTGTAAGCAAAGATATCACAACTATGGAAACTGCCGAAGCACACAGCGCAATTAATATGGCATTTGGACCCAAGGCACTCAGCTGAGAAAGCACGGCGCCTACAACAATACCTACACGTGACCCCCAAGGTGTCACCTTACTGTTTTTCTTACCCATAGTAGGTCCTACACCTGTTTCCTCTTTCCACAGAAGCCCGATTACCAGCAATGGTACCAATCCGGCTCCCGCCATTGAATAGGCTTTGGAGAACAGGCTCATTATTGAGCCTGCATATATACCACCTAATGCTGCAAGTGCACCTATGCAAACTGTCAAAATTCGTGTAAGTTTTATCATCTGCTTGTCATTCAAATCTGTCTTGAATGTTCTCACTAAGTCATTTGAAATAAGTATTGCAGCTGAATTAAGATTAGAGTCAGCTGAAGACATGCCGGCTGCTAATATCAGTACAAACAGCATAACTGTAACTATGAGCGGAACTTCATTCAGCATGAACCATGACATTGCCTGATTCTGAGTTAAATCCTGGTTTATGGTAAGAATAATCAATCCCACTATTGCGGTACAAATGGTCATAATAATTGCAACAGACCCTCCGTAAAGCATGGACCTTCTTGCTGTCTTTGGCCCCTTTGCAGCAAAGCACGGCTGCCAGTATATCTGAGCAACAAGAATACCAACGCATCCTGTAACAAATTTGGTAATTAAGCTTATCATATCTGTACCTGCAAAAGTAAACATCTCTGCCTTGCCTACCTCAGCAAGTCGTGCGCCCAAAACGGCAAAACTGAAATCTATTTTTGAAAACGCAACTATGTAGAATAATGTGCCGAAAACAATGCATATCAGTCCTTGAACGAAGTCCATCCACACCAGTGACAACATTCCTCCCATGGTTGTATAAAATACGAACATAGCAGTAAAGAACAATATCACCGGAGTAGGGTTTATACCAGTGAACACACCGAAAAGCTCTCCAAACGCTTTACCCTGGCCGCCGATCCATGCTATCATAATGCATGATGCCAGCAATCCGCAAAGTGCGCGTGTTATCTTATCACGTGTTATTAAATCATCAATCATTTCCGGGAAGGTATTGTATGTCATCTTTCCTGCCATACCTGCAAAGGTCAGGGCAAATATAATTTTAGACCCCTGTTCCCCTACAATAAATACAAGCCATGGTAACCCGTTTACATACGCGCTTCCCGCATGCCCCATAAAATTCCCTACACCCATGATGTTTGCAAAGTGCGAGAAGAAAAGCAGATAAAACGGCAATGCTCCTCCGCCGATTGCATAATTGGAAAAGCTGAGTTCTGCCGTACTTTTTTGCTTTAAAGCAATAAAAAAGTAAAGAACAAACAATCCAATAGTCAATGCCCAAATAATTATTCCTGCAGTATTCATACTCCATCTCCTTTTAATTTTTTATAACAGGCGATCAATAATCGCTCTATTTTCCTGTCACTGTTCATACTTCCGCCACAGCGGAAGAAAATCTCCTAAGGTTTAGTTCTTCAAATCTTTTATGGTCCCCTATACCGCATATCATTTCTGACACCGATTTCCCGGTAATCGGCGAAAGAGCCACTCCGTCTCCTTCATGTCCTGCAGCTATAAATAAACCCGGAAATCCGTCAACAGCACCTATAATAGGGCTTCCGTCTTCTGTACCAGGCCTGAATCCTGCCATTGTGCGGATTATATTTACATTGTTCATAACCGGGAAATATATGCGTGCCTGTTCTAAAATCCTTGAAAGTGCATTGAAGCTCGTTGCTTTATCAAATCCTGCATTTTCACGTGTGCTGCCTATGAGGTAATTGCCTTCACCAGCACGGGTGAAAGAAAATCCCAATCCGATTTTTTTGTCATAATCACTTCTGTCAGACAGGATAGACGGGTCATGCTTTGATGCAATATAGGCTGCAGTCCAGCAATTTGTTTCTCCTATAGGTGCAATCTGTTCCGTAACCGCAAGCTGACCTTTTATCGGTGTAATCGGAATATGAATACCTATCAATTCTCCAACCTGGGCTGACCACGCACCTGCTGCAATTACAACGTTGTCGCATTCCACCTCTGTATCATTTTGTCCTCTGACCATCCAGTGGTCTCCACGCTGCACAATTTCCAGAACAGGTGTATTTCTGAATACATCCATTCCCATCTTAAGTCCGTTGTTTAAGAACGCACGCATAAGCGTTAACGGATTTACCTGCGAATCGGATTTGCTGTATGTGGAAGCAATCATATAGCGTGCCACATGAGGCTGCTTTTTGAAAAGAGTATTCCTGTCTACGATTTCCACATCAAGCCCGCAGGAAACCTGCTTCCTGACAAAATCCTCCATGACCCTGAGCTGGATATCATTCTCTATGATTATCATGCCTCCATGGGAATAAAAGCCTATGTCGGCATTCAATTCATCAGATAACCCGCGGTAAATTTCCAGGCTTTCCATAGCCAGTGTCAGTGCAATGCCTGGTTTTTTTGACTGCAGCAGTATCATATCGTCACATGAGCTTGAAGCTCCTCCCCCTATTTCCGCCTTTTCCAAAATGACGACGGATTTACCGGCCTTTAAGAGATAGTAAGCCGTTGCAAGCCCCATAACACCTCCGCCTATTACACAAACATCCTTTTTTAATTTCATTATATTTCCTCCGTCCCCTGCCTTCACAGGTCAGTTATCGCTAAACATTTAAAGCAACATTTTCAAACAGCCTATGATATAAATTCTCGGCTAATACTTCAACCTGCCTTGATTCCACAAATATGTGCGCACATAATTCATCGAAGTAACACGGTGCATCAACCTGCAGATTGCCCATTGCATTTTTTATATCCTCTTCGCCGCACCCACTGAACACCACGCTTATCAGCGAATATTCGCCGCCCGGCGATGTACGTACCGCTCGTTCCTCTTCACCCCGGACTACAATCAGGTTATCTGACTGTTCAGGCTCAAACAAACCGCACTCCCGGATAATGGCAATGCCAACAGGTCCTGAATCCATAACCGCATTTTTCACAAGCTTTGTACCCGCACCGGCATGAAAAGTAGAACGTACAAATACATCAAAATCATACTTCTGTGCTTCCGCAATTGCACGTGGATGGATAACCCTTGCTCCCCAGCAGGCGAAAGCATACATGTGCTGCATATCCACATGCTCCATAAATTTAGCTCCCGGAACAACCCTCGGGTCTATAAC
The DNA here is from genome assembly GCA_003497505.1 of Clostridiales bacterium. Lineage (GTDB taxonomy): Bacteria > Bacillota > Clostridia > Tissierellales > Sedimentibacteraceae > Sedimentibacter. The sequence goes on from DNNV01000235.1 coordinate 6,630, forward strand.
CGCTATTCCAGGTACATCAGTAAATATATGAACAGCCTCCGCATTCATAAAACCGCCTATTACCACGGCAGAGGTGTCACTTCCTCCACGGCCCAGGGTTGTGACTTCATTGCGGACGCTTACTCCCTGAAAACCCGTCACCACTACTACTCTGCCCTCATACAGCTCGGTTTTTATAATTCTGGTATCCATATCAAATATATCCGCTCCGCCAAAAACGCCGTTAGTGACGATGCCGGCCTGTGCCGAAGTCATTGCAACCGCATTAATTCCATGCTGCACAAGGCTGTCTGCAAACACGCACGCAGAGATTACCTCGCCGCAGCTCATTAAAAGGTCCAGGGTATCTGACTTACTTTTTGTGTCTAACAGAGATATTAGAGTATCCGTAGCATACGGCTCACCCTTGCGCCCCATTGCAGAAACCACAACAATTATATTTTTTCCCGAAGCCCGCAAAGAAGCTATATGAGATATGGCACGCCTGCGCCCCTCTTCAGTTGCAACAGATGTTCCGCCGAACTTTACAACAACTATATTCATATGAGCCACCATCAGCTACATTAAGCTCATTTCAACCATTTTTTCAGCAATTTGCACGGCATTCAGCGCTGCTCCCTTGAGCAGGTTATCCGCAACAACCCACAGGTTCAATCCGTTTTCTACGGATTTATCCAAACGAATTCTGCCTACGAACACATCATATTTATCCTTGCAGTTAATTGCCATAGGATATAATTTCTGCCCCGGATCATCTATGACTATAATTCCTTCCGACTTGCTCAACACTTCTCTCACTTTGGAAATATCAATTGGTTTTTCAGTTTCAATATTAATGGATTCACTATGACCGCGGAATACGGCAACGCGTACTGTTGTTGGGGAAACCTTTATCGATGGGTCCAAAATTTTATGAGTTTCATTAATCATTTTCATTTCTTCTTTTGAGTAACCGTTTTCCATGAAAGTATCAATATGCGGAATGGCATTGAAAAGAATTTGATGAGGATATACCTCATGGGTAATTTCTTCACCTCTTGCATACTGAGATGCCTGGTTTTCCAGCTCTTCAATTGCTTTTTGCCCGCTGCCGGAAACCGCCTGATATGTAGATACAACAATACGCTTAATAGTATATAAATCATGAACAGGCTTCAACGCTACAAGCATCTGTATTGTTGTACAGTTTGGATTTGCTATAATCCCATTATTGCTGCGCAGTGCCTCTGGATTAACCTCAGGTACTACCAGGGGAACACTTTCATCCATGCGCCATGTACTGGAATTGTCTATAACCTTGCATCCTTCTGATACTGCAATCGGTGCAAGCTCACGGCTTGCATCCTCTCCGGCTGAAAACAAGGCAATATCAACATCCTTGAAGGCTCCGGCCTTTGCTTCTTTTACCGCCAACGTTTTCCCGTTAAATAAAATTTCCTTTGATACATTCGCCGAAACATCCAGAGGTATTATCTCCTTCACAGGAAACGAACGTCTCTCAAGCGTCCTGAGCATCTCCTGCCCTACTGCTCCCATTGCTCCAACAACAGCAACATTATACTTTTTCATCTTAACTCCTCCTGTTTAACTATTTACGGTACATGCACTCCCTAATGATAAGCAAGTATTCAATCTCACCTACTCATCATATGATGAGTTGTTATGTGAGCATTATAATATACCTCTTTAATATTTGTCAACATATATTATTGTTGAGTTTCATATTTATTTCTGCTGCTGCATTTTCCAATCTTTTGACAACTAAAAAAGGAGATCATTAAAATCCCCTTTAAATTTCCCCTTAATGTTATTTTGCCAAGATAAGTTTGTTACCACAGAAGCAAGCTCAATAATAGCATGTATTTAAGGACGCATTTCACCGCTGCTGTATTTGTTCCAATACGTCAAAACATCCTCCATCAGATTATCCATATGCTCAGCCATCAGTCTTTCCGCCTCATCCTCGTCCCTGTTCTTAATCGCATCATATATATTCATATGAGCCTTCGAATAAGGTGACTTAATCCGGCTTCTCATATACTCAAAAAGCGTTGACTGTTGTTTAAATGTCGATATTATATTATACATTGATTCCAAAATAGTATTCCCGGATGCATTTGCTATAGTGCGGTGAAACTCCAAATCTTCTTCGGCTATACTTTCACCGTTTTTCAGTTTTTCATTCTGCCTGTTAATTATTTCTTTAAGCTTCATTATACCGTCTTCGGAAATCATTCTTGCAGCTAATTTGCATGTTTCCTTTTCAATAGCCTTCCTTGCCTGAATTACCATCAAGAAATTCTCAAGTATTTCAGTAGAAATAATTTCATCTATTTTTTCCTGATGAAAATTAATTATATCTATAGTTTCAGCCTTTTTTATTGCCAATACACCCTCGGGAGTTATTACTCTGCCTTCATTCTTATATTTTTCCAAATAATCACTGTTTTCCAGCTTGGATAATATCCTTCCCACCGTTGCAATACTCACTTCTATTTTCTTTTCATTCAGTTTATTCTCAATAGCCCAGGTACCGATAGGCTTGTTGGACTCTTTAACAATTTTCAATATTTCTATTTCTATATAATCGAGGATTTGCCTCATTCTATCTCTCCATACAATATATTCTTCTTCCCATATTATCTCATATATACTTAAATTGTACAATAGTTAATCCTGAATAATTATAGCGGAGGAGAGATGATAAAAAAATCAGTACATTCTCTAAGAGTGTACTGATTTTTTCATTTCTCTCTATTATTTTGCTAAAGCAGCGCTTTTCCCTGCTATTCTTCCAAATACGGCGATGTCTGCCAATGCATTTCCGCCAAGTCTGTTGCTCCCATGAATTCCGCCTGTTACTTCACCTGCTGCATAAAGGCCTTTGATTAATTGTCCGTCAGCATCTACAGCCTGAGCAAATTCGTTTATTTCCACCCCACCCATTGTATGGTGAACCGTAGGCACACGTGCTCCCGCATAGTATGGTGCTGTATCAATCTTATCAGCAAATAATGTCCTGCCAAATTCGTCAGCAACAGTTCCGTCCACTGCTTTGTTGAATGTATCAACAGCACTTACAAGGTTTGCAGGATCAACACCTATCTGAGCTGCCAGTTCTTCAAGAGTTTCGCCTTTGAACGCTCTTCCCGCTGCAACTAAATCATCAATAGTTTCATTGAAATTGTTTTTAGTATCTCCGGAAGGATATGAATGCTTGTCAACTATAACCCACATGTAAGCATCCTTTTGCTCCATAAGAGCCTTCGTCATAACGTCTCTTCTTGCTCCTTCGTCAACAAATCTGTTTCCTTCCTTATTAACGAATATACGGTTTTGAACTCCTTGCTCAATATTTCCGCTCAGACTTCCCGTTTTAGGATCTCCCATAGGAAGAAGCTGTATATGTTCCATTCCCACAAGTGAAGCATTAATTTCCTGAGCCATTACGATACCGTCGCCTGTAGCTCCTGTATGGTTTGTAGTCAGAGCTGCCTTCAGTGAAGGCCACGATTTGTTGTATTGCTCACGCATTTCCACATTGGCCCCAAAGCCTCCGGTTGCAAGAACAACTCCATTATTTGCATGAAGCACTACCTTTGCGCCATTCTTTTCAGCATTGACACCTTTGACAGCGCCATCCTCTATGATGAAGCTGTTAGCTTTAGTATCAAGCATTATTTCAATGTCGCTTTTGTTTTCTTCAATATATCCCATATATGTTTCAATATACCCTGTTCCAAGCGGTTTGACAGGTTTATGTGATCTGTTCCAAAGTGCGCCGAGAACTGTAAAAACTTCATTCTTGAATTCCATTCCGAGACCTTCAAGCCATTCAATAGCAGGAAGAGTATTTTCCGCAAATGTGTCTATTAGGACAGGTTCCGCCACTTTATCTCCTCCATTATATGTTTGCAGCTTATGAAGTGTAGGAGAATCAAACAAAGTTGTTTTTCCTGAAGATAAATATTCATCCCATTCCTTCTTGAGTGTATCTTGCCACTCTTTAACCATCGGATCTGTTTGTTCCTCCGCCAATATTCCTTCGACAGTCTTCTTTTCAAGGTCTGTCATCTGCAAAGTCGATTGTCTGTCAGGATCTGCGGAATTGTATGCCGAGCCGGAAATAATTGTATTTCCTCCAACCTGAGGCTGTTTTTCTATAACAATAACAGATGCTCCGTTTTGATGAGCAGACACCGCTGCTGCAAGACCTGCTCCACCGGCTCCTATTATAATTACATCTGCTGTTTTCTCAACATCTTCTGCTTTTTCATTGCTTCCTGCAATTTCTTTGCTCTTCAAAGCTGCGATATCTGCTCCGGCTTTTTCTAATGCTGCTTCTACAGCTGCCATTATACCTTTGCTTGAATATGTCGCTCCTGAAACCATAGGGACATTAAGCGATGTGTTTTCTTTAATCTCCAGCACTATTTTTTCAACCGCCTTGTCACCAAGACCTGCTGTTTCAGTATGCACTACAGCTATATCGGTTATTTCTGTTTCAGTAACCGTAACTGTTGCTTTAATTGTTCCATGGAAGCCTTCGGCTTCTCCTTCATATGTTCCTGCTGTAAAAATTGCATTACCATCCGCTTCTCCTGCAGGTTTTTCACCTGTGTTGGTGCCGCATGCAGCCAAGCTTAAAATCATAGCCAAAGCTAAAGTTAAACTAATTACTTTTTTCGACTTCATTCTCTCCTCCAATTTTTGCTTCATAATGAATGTATTCATTGAATGCATTCATTATATTCGATTGTTTGTTAAATATCAAGCATTATTTTTTTAAAAAATTTTATCTTTTACTTTCAATGCACTATTTTATTATGTATAATGAAATTTAACAGAAAACTAAGAAGTTAATTTTGCGGAGGATGTGTAGAGGTGAAAGGTAGAGCTTTACAGGCACAAAGAACCAAGGAAAAAATTTATGAAACAAGTATTAATCTTTTTAAAAGCAAAGGATTTGACAATGTAACCATACAGGATATTGCAAAATCTGCAAATATATCCGTAGGGCTATTTTATAATTATTATAAGTCTAAAAATGATATCTTGTATCAGAAATTTTTAATTGCAGATGAGGTTTTCAATAAGTTTATGGAAAACGGAATTAAAGGTGACACAATTAAGGAAAAAATTAAGAATTACATGCTTTTTTACATAGACTTCGTCATGGGTCATCCCTATGATTTTATTAAAATATTATATAACAACAATAACACCTTGTTTACGGAGGAAGGAAGAGCCATGCAGACTCTTCTGGACCCTATTATTGAGGAAGGTTTTAAAAATAAAGAGTTAACAGTAAATATGAACGTCAATGAAGTCAACGAATACCTTTATCAGGCGATGAGGGGGCTGATATTTCACTGGTGCCTGCATAACGGCGATTTTGATTTACACCAAAGAGCAGAAAAATACCTGGACCTGTTAATAAGTTCATTATAATTTTATTTATCTGTGCCGATGATTGTAGGTTACATTTACGCCTTACACTCATCTTTCAATACTTTTAGCTCGCTATGGCCGCTTTCCCATTTATGGCCGTTATATCGAACCATAAAGAAAAATGTCCTGATAACCCAATCTATAACCATTGCAACCCATACACCGAACATTCCAAATCCGGCGTACTTGGATAATACAAGCCCGAAGCCTATTCTCATGGTCCACATGGAGCATACTCCCACAATCATTGTATAGCGGGCATCATTAGATGCTCTCAATGTATTCGGCAAAGTAAATGACAACGGCCATATAAAGCATGCGCATACGCTGTGAAATATTATAACCTGGCTTGCCATAGCTGCAGTTTCTTTTGATAAGTGAAATATTTTAACTATGGACGGTGTGGCAAATACTATTCCAACATTCAAGACAATCATTGAAATATATGCATACATTAATAATTTTTTTGTATAATACCTTACCTGCTGATAATCACCGGCACCCACACACTGGCTGACTACAGTTATCAATCCTAATCCTATTGCGGCTCCCGGAAGTATACCAAATGCTGAGACTGTATTTCCTATTGCATTTGCTGTTATGGATGCTGTCCCGAATCCTGCCACAACGCTCAGCAGCAGTATTTTACCCAGCTGAAACATGCTGTTTTCAACACCGTTTGGAACACCTATCTGCAATATATTTTTAACCATGTCCTTATTGTACTTATATCTGAATGGACGGCTGATGCGTATTATGAGCTCCTGATTTCTTAACAGAGAAATAATTATAACGGCAGCCACTGCTCTTGAAACAAGCGTCGGAATGGCCACTCCTGCAACTCCCATGCGGAATCCATACACCAGCAATGCATTTCCCGCCACATTTATGCCGTTCATTATAAGTGAAGTCATCATTGTTACCTTTGAATTACCCATAGACCTGAAAAGTGCCGCACCGCAGTTATAAATAGCAATAAAAGGAATGCTGGCGAACACTATGAGCATGTACGTGTTGGAGTAGGATGCAACATCAGGTTCAATACCTCCGAACAGCACATTTAATATGAATCCTCTTCCAAAATACATGATTGCCATCACAACCAATGAAATCAACGTCACAAATACAATCAGCTGTTCACCGGCCTCGCATGCTTTATCGCTGCGACTCTTTCCTATATATTGACCTGCCACAACCGCTCCTCCCGTAGCCAGAGCAGCGAAAATATTTATTAAAAGTATATTTATAGAGTCAACGAGAGATACTGCGGAAACCGCACTTTCCCCTACGCTTGCAACCATCAATGAATCGGCCATCCCTACAGCCACAGCAAGAAGCTGTTCAATCATAAGCGGAAACAGCAGCCGCAGCAAATTCTTATCAGTAAATAAATAATCCTTATTTGATATCTTTTCCATTTTTCAT
>DNNV01000356.1 GCA_003497505.1 Clostridiales bacterium
CTCACATCCATGTTTGAGGAAGCAAGCAGGGATTTTTACGGTTACTACATGCTCGTAGGTGCCGATGGAACAATTTTATCAGACCCAAGCAACAAAGAAAATAATTTCAAGAATATTTCTGAGGCATACGACTCACAATTTGCGACTGCTGTAACTTCAAATGCAGATTTTGAAAAAGTAAAGATTGACGGTAAGAACTATTTGATAAAAAGTATTTCTTCCGAAAATACAGGCTGGAACTATGTTTCTGTAGTAGATGAGTACGCAGTGAGCGCGGTTGTGAGAAGCACAGGAAAATTTGTTTATTTATCAATGGCGGTAATCTTCGTAGCTGCGGGCGCATTTGCATTGCTGATAAGCAATAGTATCGCCAAGCCTATAAAGGCAGTGGTGAAATCAGCCAATGAAGTTGCCAACGGGGATTTCAACGTAAGAATTGATGCAAAAGCAACAGGTGAAATAGGACTTTTAATAGATTCGTTCAAGATGATCGGAAAAACCCTTTTAACATATAAGTCCTATATTGAAGAGATATCCCATATACTCAATCAAATAGCTGAAGGCAATATGAATTTCCAGCTTGAATCGGACTATATGGGGGAATTCAGCAAAATTAAGGATGCGCTTCTGAATATTTCAAGGACGCTTACTATAACACTTACAGAAATAAAGGTGGCGTCGGACCAGATAGCAAGCGGTTCCGACCAGGTTGCGGCAGGTGCCCAGGCTCTCAGCCAAGGAGCAACGGAGCAGGCTTCTTCCATTCAGGAGCTGTCCGCGACAATACAGGATATTTCATCACAGATTGATGATAATGCCAAGACGGCGCAAAACGCCAATATACTGTCAAACCAGGCTGGAGAAGGTGTTATTGAAGCCAATTCCGACATGCAGCAGCTTATGAAGGCCATGCAGGAAATAAACGACAAATCAAATGAAATAAGCAATATTATAAAAACTATAGACAATATTGCATTCCAGACAAACATTCTTGCACTTAATGCAGCCGTTGAAGCAGCAAGGGCAGGAAGTGCAGGCAAGGGCTTCGCCGTTGTTGCGGATGAGGTCAGAAATCTTGCACAAAAATCAGCGGAAGCAGCAAAGGACACAACGTTGCTTATCAGTGATACCGTGCAGGCTGTGAACAAGGGAACTCAGATAGCTGAAAAAACTGCCGCATCTCTGAATTCGGTTGTTAGCAAAACTGAGGATCTTACAAAACTTATAGAAAGCATAGCTCAAGCCAGCGTTCATCAGGCAGAGGGCTCCAACCAGATTGCAATCGGAATAGAGCAGATATCGGGAGTTGTTCAGACAAATTCCGCAACGTCTGAAGAAAGTGCCGCCGCAAGTGAAGAACTTTCAAGCCAGGCTGTATTGCTCAATGAGCTAGTAAACAAATTTCATTTAAGCGAGGATGCCGCACAGGAAGCATAATAACAATAAAACAGCCCACAGGCAATTTTCATTGTCAGTGGGCTATTTTTATATGGAGTTTTCTATTCTTCTGCTTCTTCCAACACCTTATTGAATTCCTTCAATTTTTGATTTGCCAGATAGAATATTGTATTTTCAGGGTATTCGCCGTAAATGTCAGGTTCTCCTGCAGGCAGTCCTGTCAAAAGCTCTATTCCTTCTTCTATCTTCTTGACTGAATAAATATGAAATTTGCTATTTTTAACAGCTTCTATAACTTCGTCCTTGAGCATGAGGTTATCCACGTTGCTTTCTGGTATTATTACTCCCTGCTGTCCCGTAAGTCCTTTAAGCGTACATATATCAAAGAATCCCTCTATTTTTTCATTCACTCCGCCTATGGGCTGTATTTCCCCCATCTGATTCACAGAGCCTGTCACAGCCAGACTTTGTCTCACCGGTACCCCTGAGAGACTTGACAAAATTGCATACAGCTCCGTACTTGAAGCACTGTCACCTTCAACTCCGCCGTAAAGCTGCTCAAATGTTATCTGTGCCGTAAGCGCCAAAGGTTTTTCCTGTGCAAACTTTCCTCCCAGATAGCCGTTAAGGGTTAAAACTCCCTTGGAATGTATATTGCCGCTCATATCGGTTTCTCTTTCGATGTTGATTATCCCGTCACTTCCCGAATATGTGCGTGCGGTTATTCTTGATGGGAGACCAAAGGAGTATCCTGATGAACTCATTACAGACAATCCGTTAACCTGCCCCACTACTTCTCCTTCTGTGTCTATCAGAACCTTTTTGTGCAATATCTGCTGCTGCATTTTTTCCTCAATCATATTGGAGCGGTACTTCTTGTTTTTAATGGCCATTTCCACATGGACTGCATCAACAAATTCAGAACGGAATGCTCCTGATTCAGCAAGAGCAGACGCCTCATAAATAATTTCACTGACAACATTAAACCTTGTTGACAACCTATCCTGACCGTCCGCCAGCCTTGAACCGAACTCTATGACTCTTGCCATGGCAGAGCAGTTCAGATGCTTCAGATTTTCTCTTTCACACATTGAGCCTATGAAGGAAACGTAGTGCTGTATATTTTCAGGAGTTCTTTCCATTTCAACATCAAAATCCACGTTTACTTTAAACAGCTTTTTAAAATCCTCATCCATAGAAAGAAGGCTGTAGTAGTAATGGCTGCCCACCAATATAACCTTGACATTTAGAGGTATAGGCTGAGGCTTCAGTGTAACCGTAGGTATGAATCGGCTCTGCTCTCCTATATTTTCCACAACTGCCTGCTTGTATTTCAAAGCTTTTTTCAAAGCCTCCCATGCATATGGGTCCATCACAAGGTCCTTTGCCTGAAGTATAAGATATCCTCCGTTTGCCCTGTGAATTGCGCCGGCCTTTATCATTGTGAAATCTGTCATGGTGGTCATCATTTGAGTTTTATATTCTATTTTTCCGAAAAGATTGTAGTAATACGGATTGCTTTCCGCAACCACAGGTGCTCCTTCGGTGTCCTCGTTATTTATAAAGAGATTCACCTTATACCTGGTAAATGGATTTTTACTGTCTTTAGTCTCAGCCAGCCTAGTTTCATGCAGGCTTTCATCCTCTTCTTCCTCCTGCCTGTCTTCATCACCTATGTCAACGGCATATTCATTCTTCAAAACTCTCGCACTGCTGAATATATTGTGATTTTCAGCAGCATCCTTCAGTACCTTATCAAGGTAATTCGAAATTTCTTCTATATCTCTGTATTTATCCTTTAACTGAAGGACAAGTGGTTCAGCAGCGTTTAATGCCGTCTGCTTTTCTAAATCAACGGCCTGCTCTTCTGCGATTTTTTGAACGGTCTGTCCGTCTCGTATTTTTTCATCTATTTCAAGGGTTATTTTTGTTCTTTTAGACTCTATTTCTTCACGCACATCAACGGAAAGCTCATTGTATTCCTCCGGGGTTATAAGGCGATTTTCCTTTAAAGGAATAAGGAGAATCCTCTGTCCCGATTGTTGTATGCCGAAACCAGCATCAGTTGCAATCTTTTCTATTTCCCTCAGCAATGATGCCATTTTTTCATTTGTTTTTCTGACAATGATGTCCTTTTTCTGTTGGAAATTGCTGCCTTCAAAGGCCTTTGGTATATATACGGTCAGGTTTGCAATGAGTTTATCCATATCCTTCTGAAATACCTTTCCTTTACCGGGAGGCAGAAATATGGCAAGCGGTTTATCCCATTCGCTGAAGTTATTTATATAGCACCAGTCATGAGGAACTTCTCCATTTTTCGCAATTTTTAAAACAACTGTCTGGGTGTAGGTGCTTTTACCCGTTCCCTGAGGCCCTAAAACAAATATATTGTATCCCGGTGCTCTCATTGACAGACCGAACTCCATGGATCTTACCGCCCTGTCCTGACCTATTACACCATCAAGCACGCTGCCATCCTTTGACGTACTGCAAAATTTCAGTTCCTTTTCTATACTGCAGGTTTTTTTCAATTGATCAACAGTCAATCTGTATTTATTTGCATTGCTGTGATTATCCATTTCGTCCTCCTTTACTTCATAGCATATTTTAAATATACCCGTGGAATGTGAGGATAAACTATAAAATTTTTAATAAATACTATTTCAAAATTATATAAAATATGGTAATATAAGTATGTAAATAGGTAGTAGCAGGGTATGGCTGACACTCTCCAAAAGGGGAGGTGATGCCTGATGTTATCGGTATATGAAACTTTAACACTAATGATTGCTTTCGCAACATTGGTTACGTTAATCATAAAAGATAGCAAAAAAAAGTAATTACTCTGCGCAACCAGAGTAATTACAAGTAACCAACTTGTTTTGAAAATGGTCAGCCATATTTGGCCTACCTATTTATATCTTATGTAAATAATAACATAATTATACAAATAAATCAATAGAAAATTTATTTACTTATTTAATGCCTTCACACCAACGGTGAAATAAATCATTCCCATTAACAGCAGTATTCCGCTGGGCAGGACTGCCGCTTCAAAGCCCATACCGTTTGAGGCAATGGATTCTATTCCCTGCATTGCCCACTTTTGTGGTGTCAGCTCCGCCAAAAATAGCAATATTCTGTTATTTACTATTTCCAGCGGCCACATGCATCCGCCAAGCATGGATGTGCTTGTTAATATTATGGGTGCCATGGAACCCAACTGCCCCTGCGTCTTTATAAAGCCGGACATCATGAGTCCAAGGGATGTCACTGCAAAAACAAATGCTGCCGATACAAGCAAAACACCTGCCATGCTGCTTCCCCAGTCTATTTTAAGCAGGTACTTGCCGCACAATATAAGCAACCCCATCTGCACCGCACCCGTGAGATATGCAACAATCATGCTTCCGCCGAGTATTGAGGTTTTAGAAACAGGTGATATGAGCATTCTTTCCCATGTTTTGTACTGCTTGTCGCTCAGTATAGTCCCTATTGCAAAAACCATTGTATACATAGAGAAAAAAAGAGTAAAACCTATCATTGAATGCTTCAACCCGTTATATCCTGATGCTGCGCCGGTTGCCGCCACAGTTGAAGTAACAGAAATAGGATTTCTGAATTTCCATGATTCCATAAAATTGTTGTACGCTGATTCCCTTATTTCTTCTATATTTGCTTCATCTGTGGCAAAATGTATGAAATCAGCCGTGAGCCCTGCTACTTTTATTCCACCCGACATTTTAAGCACAATTCCCGATACAGTTTCCTGAAGAGACAGTATTAATACATCATCCTTAACCTTCATAACTCCCAAGGATATTTCGTTGCCTGCTTCTATTCCCTCGTGAAATCCTTTGTGCACTATCAGTGCACCAAGCACCCTGCCTTCTTCCACTTCCTTCGATGCGCTTATTTTATCCGATTCGGTAAAATTGAAACTTTTGTTTTTTTCCAGCTCATCAATAAAATATTCGGAATAAAAGCTTTTATCCTCATCCACTATTACAACAGAAGGCTTGTAGCTATCGAAGGACGCCCCGAATATTGCCGTGAAACCCAGAGCCATGGCTGTCATAAGCACAAAAACCATAACATCGTCCCTAAGCCTTAATACTCTTAGTTTTATTATGCTCAGCATATCCGTTTCTCCTTCCTGTCAGAATCATTACCGCCAATATAGCAAATACTGCTCCCATAACTGTCAACGCAGAAACATAACCCAGAATCTCTTTTGCATTTCCACCCGATATCACCTTCAAATATGCTTTCAGTGCGACGCCATTAAGTGAAAGGAAGCCAAGCCTTTGCATGAATTCAGGCATTACATCCAGAGGAAAGAAGCTTCCTCCTAAAAGAGCCATCCCCTGCACAATTGCCGATTCAAATATATTTGCCATCTTATAGTTACCTGCCCTATATGTAAGTGCTCCCACAAATGACCCCAACCCTGCTACTGCAGCAGCGGCTGAAATACTTATCATGGCTACCGCAATGCGATCACCCCATTGCACCTTTAGCGCAAAATGAGAATACACAATCATTATAACTGTCTGAATAATTGCAATTATAAATATGGTAATAGCCTTGCCGGCCAATATTTCAAATTTATCTGCTCCAGCCACCACCATCCTTTGATACGTCTGATTGTCCTTTTCTTCTAAGAGCATTCTTCCTCCGTGGCCTGCAGCAAAAAGTATGAACATTGTCATCATGCCCGCAGCATAATAATCCGCACTGCTGACAGGCTTTCTGCCATCAAGCACCACATCGTCCATATTTACCTCTATTGATTTCATGGTGCTGCTCATCCCTTCCATCAGCTCATACATGCCGCTAAGGCTGTCACTTCCTGCACCATTTGCCATGGCTGTTTCTATTACTACATTTTTTCCTATAATAACCGTAGACATAGCATTGGCATATGCATCCATTAGTGACTTAACTATCTGACCGCTTATACTTTTGTCGGTATGCGTCAAAACCTCAATATTGATTTTGTTTCTTAGAGGTGTAAGGAAATTTATTTTCATATCATAAATGAATTTCTCCGGAAGAATTACAACAGCAGAAATTTCATCGCTTTTCAAAAGTTTTAATGCCTGGTCCTGTTCTTCAATTCTGTATGAAATAAACTCTGACACCTTTTCGCTGTCTAAAAAATCATCAAAGAATATTTCATCCGTGATTTCATCAGATGATTCCAATAAATCATTTATGTCTCTTTCATCCATGCCGCTTGACAAAAAACTGCTGTTCAGAGCAGCTTCAAAATTTGCTTGATCTTGCTTTTCATCATATTTTTTCACAACAGCTATATTTACCCGCTCGATAACAGCATTATCGCTGTCAGCAAATGATCCCTTGAGAGCAAAGCTCAATATTGTAGTGAGTATGACCGGCATCAATATCATAATTGCCAGCGCCTTTTTATCACTGAGTATAATTTTTAAATCCTTTAAAATTATATTTGCAATTTTCATATATCGCCCCTCAATCCCTTAAGGCCTTGCCTGTCAGATGCAGGAAAACAGCCTCAAGATTCGGCTTTTTCACATCAATTGATTCAATAAGCCATCCGTTTTCGGTTATTTTAGCAATGATTTCCGCTGTAAGTGCAGTAGATCCGCTTACAAATAAAACAATCATATCCTCGTTCAGCCTGGCTTCATATACTCCCTTGATTTCTTTAAGCGCACTTAGCACGCTATCATTCATTGTGTTAAGCTTGATATTAATCTGAGTTTTTTCTTTTACGAGGTCAATAAGCTCCTGCTTATTTCCGGATGCTATGATTTTCCCCTCATCCATGATGCATATTTCATTGCACAGATACTCCACCTCTTCCATGTAGTGGCTGGTATAGATAATTGTCATTCCCTGCCTGTTAAGCTCCAGCGCCGTATCCAGTATATGGTTCCTCGACTGAGGGTCAATTCCCACTGTTGGTTCATCCATAATCAAAATCTCAGGCTTATGCAATAGTGCCGCGCCTATGTTAATCCTGCGTTTCATTCCGCCTGAATATTTGTCAACTCTATCCTTCAGCCTGCCGTTCAATCCTATTACATCAGAAACTTCCGCTATCCTTTTCTTCAGTTCCGCACCCCTGAGACCGTACACGCTGCCCCAGAATGACAAATTTTCATATCCTGACAGTGTAGGATAAAGAGCTATATCCTGTGGAACCACTCCAAGATTTTTCCTTATGATTCCCGGATTGGACAATATGCTTTTGCCCTCAAGAAACACATCTCCGCTGTCAGGCTCCAGCAATGTTGATATTACTGATATAGTAGTCGATTTACCTGCACCGTTCGGTCCAAGAAGTCCAAACACCTTACCCCTGCTAACCTCAAAGCTTACACCTTCAACAGCCTTCACATTATTAAAGCTCTTATATAAATTTTCCACCCTAAGCATTCTGCACCTCTTATTCCTTATCAAACAGGGATTTCATAACATCAGGTATTTCCTTCGCATTATCTGCTTTAATTGAATTCTTATCATTAAGAACCGGAAAATCAAATACTTGCTCCTTGTTAATGTCCCAGTTTTTAACGTTTAATTTATAGTCCACTTCTCTAATTATAAGGCTTTTGTCCTCAGCCTTTATATGAAATTCTATATTTTCACTTACTATATATCCGTCTATATCAACCAAGGCCACATATTTAAGACCTCCAAAATTGATGTAG
>DNNV01000067.1 GCA_003497505.1 Clostridiales bacterium
AGCATGCGCTAGCGTATGTCCAGTAGAAGCTCCTCAACAGGATTAATTATGAAGTAAAAAAAGCCGGACAGGCTTTTTTTATTAAGAAAGCGGCGGCCGCACAGGGCCGTTTTTGTTTTGTATGGAAGAGAGTGAAATTGTAATGTTTTGTGCAGCGAAAGGATACTAACTACGCGAAAATCGCAAATGTTATGTCAAATTTGAGGCATGGACATATTATAGCTAAGGGATGACCCAAAATATAAAATAGAATGATTAATTGCTAGAAATGCCAATATTTCAAGAAGTACCATCTCAATTAAAAGGCCAGAGGTGGGCATAAACGCAGGCGCAAATTTAATAGGGCGTGTAGAAATGAGCTTGTGTTCACAAATGCAGATGCTTCTGGTGCAGCCACGCCATTGACCAGTGTGCCGTTGGTAGAGCTTAGCACGGACCAATTTTTTACAATATGTGAGATTTACAATTACTGGCGGAATTACTGTAGCAACAGCAATTTCCTGCTTCTAGTCACAGCATTAACAAAAAGAGTCATCCTTGATTGCAGGATGACTCTTTAATTGTTACAGCATGCGGTCGTCGATACCGTCCAGATAATCTTTTATGTGAGAAGTTACAGCGTCTATGGTGCTTTCATCAAATGGGCTTTTTAAATTTCCTGTCTTCAATATTTCAAGGAAGGACTGGCTTCCTCCGACCTTGCATATATTCACGTAATCATTCCATGCCTTTTCACGGTTGTTTATGGAGTTAATCCAGAACTGATAAGCGCAGAACTGTGCCAGGGTGTAGTCAATGTAATAAAACGGATTGGAGAAAATGTGGCCTTGCTTGAACCATATGGTTCCCTTGTTTAAGAATCCGTTGTCATCGTAGTCCTTGTAAGGGGTATATTTTTTTTCGATGTCTCTCCACGCATTTTTTCTCTCATCCGGGCTCATGTGAGGATTTCCGTACACCACATGCTGAAATTCATCAACTGTAACTCCGTAGGGGATAAACAACATGGAATCAGCAAGGTGGAAAAATTTAAATTTATCGGTATCATTCTCAAAGAACATATCCATCCAGGGCCATGTGATAAATTCCATGCTCATTGAATGAATTTCGCATGCTTCCAGAGTGGGGAAGCTGTATTCAGGAGCATCAAGGAATCGGCTCTCATAGGTCTGAAATGCGTGTCCTGCTTCGTGAGTCACAACCGTTACATCATCCTGAGTGCCGTTAAAGTTGGCAAATATAAATGGAGCCTTGTAGCTGTGCAGAAACGTGCAGTAGCCGCCAGCCTGTTTGTTGGGCTTGGTTTCAAGATCAAACAAATCTCCTTCAATCATCATATGTATGAAATCTCCCGTTTCGGGTGAAAGCTCTTCGTACATTTTTTTTGCTCGTTCCATTATCCATTCCTTGTTTCCCTTGGGAGCAGGATTACCGTTTATGAAATTCAAGGGAAGGTCGTAATATTTCAGGCTGTCAACGCCAATGCGTATTTTCTGCTTTTCTCTCAGATCGTTTGATATGGGCACCACATATTTTAAAACATGTTCACGGAATCTTTCCACATCACTGGCATTGTAGTCAGATCTTCCCATACGAAGATAACCCAGTTCAACAAAGTTCTTGAATCCCAACTTCACCGCTATTTCATTCCTGACCTTTACAAGCTTATCGTAAATTAAATCAAACTTAGACTCATTTTCTTCAAAAAAGCTGCTCCATTTTTCATAAGCGCTCTTTCTCACAGCCCTGTCTGTTGATTCCATGTATGGTTGGAGCTGAGATAAATTCAGTAATTTGCCGTCATAGTCTATCTGTGCTGAGGAAATCAGCTTTGAATATTCACTGGTTAGCTTATTTTCCTCCTGCATAAGAGGAACAACCTCATCAGAAAATGTCCTTATTTCCATTTCTGCAAGGGTAAAAAGCTGAGTTTTGGTCATATGCTTAAGCTTATCCTTGAATCTTGAATTTAAGAGTGCTTTGTAAAATTCAACTCTCAATCCGTGAAGCTTCGGGGAAATCATGTCAATATATTCATTTTCTATGTCATAAAATTCATCTGCTGTATTTATTGAATTTCTTATCAATACAAGCTGCGCCATGGTATCAACTTCCTTCTGCAGCTCATTTAGTTTTTGAACGTATGTATATTGCTCCTCTGGGGTTTCAGAGCGGTTGAAACCTTCAATTAGCTTTTCATACTGCTCTTTGATGCTGTCGTAATCCGGACGCTTGTATTCGTATTCATTAAATTTCATATTCACCTCTCAATTTTCCGGAATGAAATTCCGAATGATACTAATATTATACCAAAAATTGATAAAAATAAAAAGCGAATTAGCACGATTGAGCAATTATTTAATATTAGGCACACCATTGTTAAAAATTAATTGCAGTGTACGAAACAGATATGTTATAATGTCCGTGAAGTAAAAGAAAAAAGGGAACGTATGAAAAATATAATAGTAAAAGTATTGAGAAATTCAATTGCCGAAGAAATGGAGCTTGAGCCAGGCGACGAGCTTGTTTCGGTAAATAATTGTACGGTCAGAGATTATATAGACTATAAATATCAGATATCAGATGAAATTGTTTTATTTGAGGTAAAAAAAGCAAACGGTGAGGTCTGGGAGCTGGAAATTGAAAAGGAGTATGATGAGGACATAGGAATAGTGTTTGAAAATCCTCTTATGGACAATATAAAGGTATGCTCCAACAAGTGTATTTTTTGTTTTGTAGATCAAATGCCAAGAGGAATGCGCAAGACACTTTACGTAAAAGATGATGATACGAGAATGTCATTTCTCTATGGCAACTTTATTACTCTGACTAATTTGACAGACGATGAAATAAACAGAATAATTGAATATAGAATAAGCCCCATAAAGGTATCTGTGCATACAACCGACAAGGAACTGAGAAAATACATGATGGGCAATGAGAAAGACATGGATATCATGGTGTACCTCAAAAAGCTTATTGATGCGGGAATCACGGTAGATTGTCAGATTGTTCTTGTAAGAGATGTGAATGACGGTGAACAGCTGAATAAAACCATAAGAGACCTGTCGTTACTGCACCCGGGACTGCGAAGTGTAGCGGTGGTGCCTGTGGGTCTGACAAAGTTCAGAGACAGGCTTACGGAGCTCAGGCCTTTTGACAAGGACAGTGCCATAGGGGTGGTTGAGCAGGTAACCAATATCCAGAATGAGCTTTACAAATCCATGGAAACAAGATTTATATTCATAGCGGACGAATTTTATATTACAGGTGGCATGGATTTTCCCTCATACGAAGAATATGAGGATTTTGACCAGCTTGAAAACGGCATAGGGATGTGCAGGCTGTTTAAGCAACAGGTGGAGGAGCTGCTTGACGAATATGAAAGCAGAAAGCCCGTAGCTGAAGAAATCACGCTTGTAACGGGCGTGGCGGCATATAATCTCATAGAAGAATTAGCCCAAAAAATAATGGAAAAATTACCTTTAAAGATTAATGTAGTAAAAATAATAAACAACTTTTTCGGAGAAAGAATAACTGTGTCTGGACTAACCACCGGAAAGGATATTATAGATCAGTTGAAGGGAAAGAATTTTAGAAATATAATAATACCAAGCAATATGATTAACGATAACAATGTTATGCTTGATGATTTGACGGTTGAAGATTTAGAGAAGGAATTAAATGCGGAAATAGCAGTATGCGACGTTGACGGCGAAGCGCTGCTGAATTTGATTGCGCAATAGCGGAGGAAGAAATGGCAAGACCAGTTGTAACAATAGTAGGAAGACCTAATGTGGGTAAATCCACACTTTTTAACAGAATTGCAGGAAAGAGAATTTCCATAACAGAAGATACACCGGGAGTAACAAGGGACAGAATATATGCTGAGTGCGAATGGCTGGATAATCATTTTACGCTGATTGATACAGGCGGTATTGAACCAAATACTACGGACACAATATTTGCTCAGATGAGAATACAGGCCGAAATAGCCATAGATATGGCTGATGTTGTCCTGTTTATGGTTGACGGTAAGGAAGGCGTTACTGCGGCAGATATGGAAGTTGCCCAGATGCTGAGGAAGGCAAAGAAGGAAGTTATATTGGTTGTGAACAAAATGGATAAGTTCGTCAATGAAGACAATGCATATGAGTTCTACAACCTGGGAATAGGTGATCCTGTATCAGTTTCGTCCACGGAGGCACTGGGCATAGGGGATTTGCTTGATGAGATAATTGCCAAATTTGACGAATCCATGAACACAGAGGAAGATGATGACAG
>DNNV01000065.1 GCA_003497505.1 Clostridiales bacterium
GGAAAACAAAGAAATTATGCTTCAACAAATCCATCTGCAGTATAGCTTCTTCAATATTCATGGGCTTTATCGCAAACCTCTTCGTCTTTACTACCTTAAACTCCTGTTCATCCTCTATGTCAAGAGGTTCTATATTTTCGAATTTGATTGATTCGCTTGAATGTTTTTTATTTTGAAGCTTTGTTTTGTATTTTCTTATTTGTTGTTCTAATGATTCAATTGCATCATCTATAGCGTTGTACATGTCATCAGACATTTCTTCGACACGTACTATTCTGCCGTTGAAAGGAATTGTCACCTCTACTTTATGTAATTTTTTTTCGATGCTAAGTACTACCTTAGCTTCTATGTCCTGCTGAAAAAACTTGTCGAGCCTCATAATTTTTTTTGTTGTTGCCTCTTTCAGCGCGTCAGTTAGTTGAATGTTTTTAGCATAAATAGATATCTTCATGCAGTCAGCCCCTTTCAAGTTATTTATTATTATAATATACTTTAAATATTACCCAAATATGAGGCAAATAAACAATAATAAAAAAATAAATTACATTGAGCATACAAAAAAAGATGCTTTCGCATCCTTATTGCTCTGTACTGTATGCAGGCTTTTTTCTTTCAGCCATTTTTTTGAAGTTTGACGCATACTCAATTGCCGCAATGTATTTATCAACGTAGCTTACAATCCATGCTTCCTTTGATTTAGGAAGCCCGAAGGGAAACATGTGGGACTTTATTATATTTTCTTCTGTTTCGTTCAGCTCAAAATACTTGCATGCATTGTCATAGGCAATAAGTGGATGAACAATGGCATGCTTTATTGAATCAGTAATAATTCTTAAGCTGAGACATTTTTTGAATTTGTACAGAAAAAAATCATGCAATAAGGCACCCCTGATTGTAGATTTCCAGTCTAGATTGTGCTTATACGCCCTTTGGTATGCGTAAAATGCGACCTTTATAGAATGATCGTAAACACTTTCATCATGATGCTTTATATTTTTCATCTGCTGATATTGCTCATGTTCAATGATGGGTTGTGCAACTTCCATAAATCTATAATCGAAATATATCATTCGTCCATCCTTTAATGTTATTTGTAATATCCATAACTAAATAATACTTCTTTATAATATTACTACACCACGAAAAATGCAAGGAAAAAAAATATCAATTTTATGTCTGATTTTACTGGATTTACTTAAATTTACAAAGAAAAAATAAAAAAAGCCGTTGATTTCAACGGCTGTAAATTTCGATATATGTATTTATCTGTACTGTATTCCAATGTATGATGCGGGGTTTACAACATTTCCATATTTTCTTACTTCGAAGTGAAGGTGAGGACCTGATGAAACTCCGGTGGAGCCAACTGCTGCTATTATTTTTCCCTGATATACCTTTTCGCCTACGGAAACATAAAGTTCGCTGCAATGTGCATATCTTGTTGTAAATCCGCCGCCATGATCTATATCTATCATGTAGCCATAGCTTCCGGACCAGCCTGCATATGTTACTGTGCCACCGTCAGCAGCCTTGATTGATGAACCGGCTGATTTAGCCATGTCTTGGCCTAAGTGGAATCCACCGCTTCTGGAGCCGAATCTCGATGATATCATAGAGCCCGGCAGCGGGTTAATAAAGAACCCTGTTCCTTTTTTAGCAGGAGGATCCTGAGTACCGGTTGTAACGACTTCATTTACCGGCTTTGATATAACTTCTTCGGATAAAACTTCCTTTGCTATCTGAATTCCGTTTTGTTCCGTAACCAATGCCTCTATTTGAGAAATACCGTATTTTCCTTTTCTGTCAACAACCTGCTCGTCGTTGAACATATATGATACATATGTGTATTCTGTTTCAAATGGTGTTTTTTCTTCCTGTGTTACTGTTCTTTTTACCTGTACATTTAAAAATGGTTTTGGGACTACCAGGTTCAGTTCATCTCCAATCTGTATGTGTTCTGAATCAGAGCCCGGGTTTGCGGAGATAAGGTCATCCAGCGTCATATTGTGACGTCCTGCAATTGTCCAGTATGAATCTCCCGCTTCAACTATGTATTTTTGTTCTTCATCTGTTCCTTTGATTATGTAATTAGTCAAATCTTCAACTGATTTTATATCGGTATTTACCGCCTTAACCTGCTTAATTTCGACGTTTTCTGCAGTAGCTACCTCTACTATTGATTTTTCATCGTAATTCTTTGTAAAATAATCCTTAACTTCCTCTATTACACTTTTTGCTTCGTATTCTGAATTAACAATACCTATCTGTTCATTGTCAATATTGATTGCATATGCCAACATGCAATAGTTAACGTTGTTTTCAAGTATTTCGTAAAGCTGTGTTTCGGATACAATCTCGTTGTCCCTTGCTTTAGAGGGGACAATATCATACTTGCTTTCAATTGCTATTTCGTGTTGATACGCATTCTCTAAGTTCTTTTCCAGCTTGGAAAGGGCGTCGTCTAAAAGCTCTGCATCTCTGACCTTGCACAATTCTTTCCCGTTTTCCGTAATTGTGAAGCTGTCGGTGGAAAAGACGTTGTTTTCATGGGTTCTTAAATAGGTAGAAGTGTAGCTTGCACTTAAAACCATTGCAGTTGCACATGTCAGTGCGATTGCACCTTTGACCTGCTTTGTAAGCGGAAATTTGATATTAACGACTTGTCTTAGCTTTTTTTCGGGGAACTGCTTGAATATTTTAATAGATTCAGTGATATTTAATTTCTTAAAAGTTAAATTTAATTTTCTCATGGTTTACTTCCTGATTATTTTTCGTTATAAAATTATATCATTCATGAAGAAAATACTAATTCTCTTTTTATACAAAAAATGATATAATTAATTCGTAGGATACTGTTCCTTCAATTAATTATCTTGGAATATTATACTCGAAGAGACAATTAATTGTCAACCTCTTATAAAGAAAAATGTTTTCACAAAAACATAACAATATTGTTACAAATATATTACAATTTTTGATGCTGCATTTCAAGCTGTTATTACAGTGTATTTTTGCCAAAAAGGAGCAGATTATGTATTTTATTCTTCAAGAAATGAAAAAAATTGATTTAGGGGATACTCCCGTTGAAAATATATTTATTGATATGTATATGCCCATTGCGGATGGAAACTATGTCAAGGTCTATTTGATGGGATACAAATGGGCAAAGGAAGGTCAGAATAATTTTAGCAACATCACCATTACGAGACAACTCAACATTGCTATGGATGAAGTGCAGGATGCATGGAAGTACTGGGAAAACCTCGGTATTATCAAAAGGCATGCTACGGAGGACGGTTCTGATTGCAAAATTGAATTCTTAAATCTCAAGCAGATGCTCATAGATAATTTTTACATTGAAAAAAATGAAAGCAATGAACCTAAAGCCTCAGAGGTTGATATACTTATTGATACCATGAAGCACTCAGATAATATTACTATGATGCAGGATATAGAGGAAATGTTCGGCAGGCCTCTTACGGTAAATGAAAAGCAAAAAATTAACAAGTGGAAAAGTGATTATGGAATGACGACTGACATGATGACACAGGCCTTCAGCTACAGTATAAACAACAGGAAAATAAAGAAGTTCAGCAGTATAGAAAGAGTTCTGAAGGATTGGTTTGACGCGGATGTAAAGGATATGGACACGATGGTGGAATATCTTGAAAAAAGAAATGACAGATTCTCGATTTATTCTAAAATCAGCAGGTATCTGGGGATTTTCAGGCCTCTGGATGAGCCGTCAATGAGGATAATTGACAGGTGGATTGATGAATGGGAATTTTCTATGGAAATGATAATGAAGTGTCTTGATAAGTCTGTAAATACGTTGAATCCAAGCTTTATTTATTTCGATAGCATCATGAAAAGCTGGAATGAAAAAGGGTTTAAGACAGTGGAAGATCTTAAAAATGATGTGAAGCCGGAAGCAAAGAAGCAAGCTGTTTCAAATAAGGATGCTAAGCCAAACAATAAATTTCATAATTTTGACCAGAAAATGAAAAATTATACTGAGGAAGAATTGGAGAAAATAGCGAGGCAAAAGCTTGAAAAAAAGCTTAATAAGTTAGGTATTGGTATGCCTAAGGAAGGAGATGACGAAAATAAATAAGCAGATAATTGAAAATATAATGACCGATTATAACAGAAAAAGGTTGAGAGCAGCGCATGATGCCGATGTAAGAAAAGAAAAGCTGTATGCAGGATTTCCTGAACTGGAGGAAACGGAAAGACAAATTAAGTTGCTTAGCATCAAACTCTCCAAGCTTTTTTTGACAAGTCCGGACAATTTGGATGAGCAAGCAGCAGGGTTAAAAAGAGAAGTGGAAAATTTAAAAAAACTCAGGAAAGAAATATACTTGAATAACGGCATCCCTGAGCACTATACGGAACCTGTTTATCAGTGTAAGAAATGCAGTGATACCGGGTATATTTCTGACGGAAGCAGATGCGGTTGCTTTAACAGCCAACTTATTAACAATCTGTATACAATGTCAAATATGGTTCATATGCTTAAGAAAGAAAATTTCAGCACATTTGACATCAATATTTTCAGTAATGATTCCTATGAAAATGAAAAACTTACACCTCGGCAGAACATGTATAAAATTTTAGATGTGAGTGAAGAATTCTGCTATAATTTTCATGATTCAAACATAAGCATGCTTTTTTACGGAGGCACGGGGTTAGGCAAGACATTTCTCTGCAATTGCATAGCTAAGGCACTTATTGACAGAGAAATATCTGTATTGTACCAGACTGCCTTTTCACTCTTTGAAATTATTGAAAATCATAAATTCAACGCTCAGAATGAAACAGAAGAAAACAAAATTAACTACAGTATGATTTTTGACTGTGATTTGCTTATTATAGATGACTTGGGCACGGAGCTCACCAATTCCTTTACAAATTCTGAGCTGTTCAATATTATAAATGGCAGGCTCATTACAGGGAAAAATACCATAATATCAACAAATATGTCTATTGAGAGACTGGTGCAGACATATTCAGACAGAATTATGTCCAGAGTTCTAAACAATTTTCTCCTGTTGAAATTCTACGGTAAGGATCTCAGATGGGAAGTTAAATGATGGAATGATGAAATTATGAAAGGGAAAAATATGAGGCAAAATTTAATATTTGGGCATAAGAAGCCCGATACGGACAGCGTGTGTGCGGCAATAGCGCTGGCATTGCTGAAGAATAAGCTTGGGGAAGCTTCCGAGCCATACATATTGGGCAATATTAACAAGGAAACTGAATTTGTTTTAAAGTATTTCAATATTGATGTTCCAAAGGTTTTGGACAATGTTAAAATACAAATCAAGGATTTGGATTATGATAGGGTAAAGCCTTTTAACAAAGATTTATCAGTGCATTTTGCATATTTCAACATGAATGAAAATAAGCTGAGAACTCTCCCCATTGTTGACGAGGAGGGGCGCCTTGCAGGTATTATCACCATGAAGGATATTGCTATGAGTCTGATTAATACGGACCAGCGGCATCTGAGCACATCCTACGACAATATCATTGAAACACTCCTAGGAAAGAGTATCCTTAAATTTGATGAGATAATTGATGGAGAGATTATAGTTGCGTCATTTGAAGAGGATACTCTGAGAAAATCAGCTATAATCAACAAAAAATCCATTGTTATAGTGGGGGACAGGTATGATGTTATAAGGCATGCCATAGAAACAGGGGCCAGGTTGATTATAATAACAGGGGACCTTGAGGTTCCTCACAATTTGATAGAATTGGCGGAACAGTGCAGGGTAAATATTATAAAAACACCCTATCAGACATATTATACAGCCAAAAATATTTCTCTGTCAAAATATGTAAAGGATATAATGAAGAGCAGGGATATTGTGACATTCAATGAAGACGATTATCTCAATGACTGCAAGGAGGATATTGAGCAATCAAAGCATTCAAAGTTCCCCATAATTTCAAAGGATAAAAAATATTTTGGACTTCTCAGCAGAAACCATTTGATTAATCCACAGAGGAAAAGAGTAATCCTAGTGGACCACAATGAAATGAATCAAAGTGCTGAAGGTCTAGAGGAAGCAGAAATTTTAGAGGTAATAGACCATCATAAGATAGGTGATATAAGGACGTCAATACCTATAATATTCAGAAATGTGCCTGTTGGAAGCTCCAATACTATTATTTATAACATGTACAGAGAAAATAACATTGAAATAAAGAGGGATGTTGCAGGCCTCATGCTCTCTGGAATTATTTCAGATACTTTGCTTTTGAAGTCTCCCACAACCACTGAAAGGGACAAAGCGGCAGTTGACGAGCTTCTGAATATAGTAGGGCTTAATCTGAACATTTATGCATTGGAAATGTTTAAGGCAGGTACGTCTCTTGAGGGCTACACCAATGAAGAAATATTATTTCAGGATTTCAAGAAATTTAACCTTGAATACAAAGATGTGGGAATATCTCAGGTATTTACAATGGATATAAACCAGATTATGAATAGGAAGGATGAATTCATAAGACTCATTGATGATATGACCGCTGACAGAAACTACTTCATGATAATAATGGCGGTTACGGACATTGTCAATGAAGGATCATATATATTCTACACATCCAGCAAGGAGAGAATTGTAAAAGGAATTTTTGAGGAAGAAGAAGCATTTCAGGGTATTTATGTTGACAAATGTGTGTCAAGGAAAAAGCAGATTGTGCCACGAGTTATAAATGCGCTGAGGATGATAAGATAAATTTTGCGATATACTATTGCCACCCTGAGCCTCCGATAAGGAGCTTAGGGTGATAATTTGTTGCAATATAAAGAAATATAACCCATTAATTAAAAAAGTTAAAATTTTTTTAAAAAAGTGTTGACAAGGAATAAATGAATAAGTATAATCATAAGCATATAAAAAAGCATTGACGGAGACAAAAATATCACAATATAACTTCAGAGAGCCGATGTGTGGTGAGAATCGGTGTTATAAGATATAATGATCACTCCAGAGCTTCCGAGTCGAAGAAAGTAGATAAGGACGTGTGCCTGCGTTATAAGGATAGAGTTCAAAAAACACATAGTTTTTTCGACTTGAAAGAGGCGATATTTTTTTATCGTAAAATAGGGTGGTACCGCGAAAGACCTTTCGTCCCTATATACATCTATATGTATATAGAGACGAGGGGTTTTTTTATGCCCTAACCCCGTTTTTTCGATCGCGAGGGAGAAAAAAACGGCGGTAGGTCAAACGCAACGAGTTCCCAAAGTATGCGACCAAAGGGAGCAAATACTTTGGAGGACGGAGACTGCGATATGCCCTAACCCCGTTTCAAGTTGATATTTCATAAGGAGGATAATATGTGCAGGACAATAAGCTTTAAAGTATCAATGGGAATGGATTCGGCAGTGAGGGTTTTGACAACACTGCGAAGGAAACAGTTTGATGTGAGGGAATTCAGCATGGTATCACTTGATAGCGGCAGCTCGGAACTTAAAATCACTTTGGAAGAAAAGAAAAAAGAAAGCTTCGAACGAGCCATGCTTCAGATGCAGAAGCTGGTTGATGTATATGATGTATCAGAAGCGGTTAATTAAAATCAAAAGTATTGTCAAAGGACATAACTTATAAATCAAAAAACTATATCGGAGGAAGAAAAAATGGGAACAATGTATTATGACAAGGATGCGGATTTAAAGTATTTGGAAGGAAAGACCGTTGCGGTAGTTGGTTATGGAAGTCAGGGACACGCGCATTCCCTCAACCTTAAGGAAAGCGGAGTAAATGTTGTTGTAGGTTTGCAGGAAGGAAGCAAATCAAGAGCAAAGGCAGAATCACACGGACTTACAGTGCTTACTGTTGCCGAGGCTACTAAACAATCAGATGTAATAATGATGCTTGCACCGGATACGGTTCAAAAACAAATATATGATGAGAGCATAGCACCAAATTTAACCGAAGGCAAGGCTCTTGCGTTTGCTCACGGCTTCAACATTCATTTTCATCAGATAGTTCCGCCTAAAAATGTGGATGTATTCATGGTTGCTCCTAAAGGACCGGGACACCTGGTAAGAAGACAGTACCTAGAAGGAAGAGGAGTACCGGATGTATTTGCAATCCATCAGGACTACACAGGAAGATGCAAGGATATTACACTTGCATACGCAAAGGGTATAGGAGGAACAAGAGCCGGAGTTATTGAAACAACGTTCAAGGAAGAAACTGAAACTGACCTCTTCGGTGAGCAGGCAGTCCTTTGCGGAGGAATCACAGAGCTTATAAAAGCAGGCTTTGACACTCTGACTGAAGCTGGATATCAGCCAGAGATAGCATATTTTGAATGCCTCCATGAAATGAAGCTCATAGTTGACCTTATCTATGAAGGCGGATTTGAAAACATGAGATACTCCATAAGCGACACAGCTGAATACGGAGACTACCTCACAGGAACAAAGATTGTAACAGAAGAAACAAGAAAAGCGATGAAGGGTGTTTTGAAGGATATTCAGGACGGAACATTCGCATATGACTGGATAAGCGAAAATCAAGCCGGAAGAACAAGATTCCTTGCAAAGAAAAACATGGAGCTTCAGCATCCTTTAATTGAAACAGGCAAGAAGCTCAGAGGCATGATGTCATGGATAGGAAAACCTGCCGAAGGTCAGGAATAATCTGCATATAATGGAGGAAGCAATGAAATTATCAGGTTCACAAATAATACTAAGAGTTCTCAGGGAACAAGGTATCGATACCTTGTTCGGTTATCCCGGCGGAGCTGTAATACCTTTCTTTGATGCTCTTTATGATGAGCTTGATTATTTCAAGGTATACAGGCCGGCACATGAGCAAAATGGAGTACATGCCGCAGATGGATTTGCAAGAAGCACCGGAAAATTAGGCGTATTTATTGCAACATCAGGACCCGGAGCAACAAATACAATTACGGGAATTGCAAATGCATATATGGATTCTGTACCGCTTCTTGTAATATCCGGTCAGGTTGCAAACACACTTATAGGAAAAGATTCATTTCAGGAGGTCGACATAACTGGAATGACATTGTCTGTTACAAAGCACAGCTACCTCGTCCGTAGGACTGAGGAGCTTGAGGATGTAATAAGAGAAGCTATAAATGTTGCCATGAAAGGAAGACCGGGACCGGTCCTTGTGGATATTCCAAAGGATGTATTCGTAAAAACCTGCGAATATATAGGGACAAGCGTTGGAAAAGAAGATATGATGCCTTCCGTCTCAGATGATGCTCTTGAATCGGCGGCGGCGCTTATTAACAGTGCCGAGAGACCTGTTATATATGCCGGAGGTGGAGTCAGGATATCGAAGAATGACGAGCTGCTTCTTCAATTTGCTGAAAAATCCGACATCCCCGTATGCAACAGCTTCATGGGTCTTGGAACCATACCCAGAAGCCACAGGCTTTCATTAGGCTTTGTGGGAATGCACGGCTCCATGGAAACAAATATGGCTGTTACAAACTGTGATTTGCTGATAGCGATAGGAGCAAGATTCAGCGATAGGGTAATAGGAAGTCCGGATAAATTTGCGCCCGGTGCCAAAATAATTCATATAGATGTGGATTTCACAGAGGTTGATAAAAACACCTATGAAAGTATTCCTCTCATAGGTGAAATGGAGGATACACTTAAAAAACTTTTGGATAAGACAGAGAAAAAGGGCCGAAGCGGCTGGCTTGATGAAATTATGTCCAGGCAGCAAAAAAACAATATTGAAGGTCAGTTTGTACCTGAAAATATACTTAGGGAAATTAACAAGTGCTACGACAAGGACACTGTTGTTGCAACAGATGTGGGACAGCATCAGATGTGGACCGGACAGTACTGGAATTTTAATAAATCCAATGAATTTATTACCTCAGGCGGTTTAGGAACCATGGGATTCGGCATTGGAGCCGCCATAGGTGCCAGGGTTGGAAATCCTGATAAAGAAACAGTGTTAATCACCGGTGACGGAAGCTTTAGAATGAATTGTGAGGAGCTTGTTACAATCTCAAAATATAAGCTCCCTGTAAAGATAGTTCTGTTCAACAACAATGCATTGGGCATGGTGAGACAATGGCAGAGGATGTTCAGCAATGCACGATACTCTGAAACGGATAATCCCGATGACGTTGATTATCAGAAGCTCGTCGGAGCATACGGCATAAAGGGTTTTAAGGCTGAAACCATGGAAGAGCTTCAGGAAGTTCTCTGTGATATCGACGGACTCGACGAACCGATTTTGCTTGAATGCAAAATTGACCGTGACTGCAGCGTCTACCCAATTGTCCCACCTGGAAGACCAATAGATGAGCTTATAATGAACGACAGATAAGCCTACCCTTATAATTAATATACCAAAAGAATCGGCGACTGCAATGCATAGCCGATTCTTTGCATAATTACATTTCACCCATTATCCTAAAATTGTGGGTGGAATTGATAATCAATAAAATAAGTGAGGTATATATGGCTGTAAGCTTCGCCTGTTCCGGCATGGCATATACGACTATTTCCATAAGTGGATGAATGATTCCTGCCAGTATTAATGTTACAATTCCCCACATCAATGAAAAATCAAGACATATATATGAATGAAGATTAAGGGGAAGATTACTGTAGTCCCACATTTTATGGTGAAACACCCTGTCTAAAATCATTCCTGTTGAATATTCAAGCAGTGTCACCACAAGAATACATGCTGCCGTGGCAGCCAATAGGGCCGCAAGGCGGTTGTCGATGTTTATTTCAATTAAATTAAATACCTGAACGATGATAACGCCGCTAATTCCGTAAAGAGGACAGAAGAAATTTGTTAAAAAACCGCGGCTGATTACAATCTCCATTTCTGTAATTGTTCTGAACGCAGTTTCAAGCAAAAATCCTAAAAATCCATATACCAGGAAAAACATTACTATGTTGGTTATATTATATTGCATGATATCTCTCCTTATGTTGATAGTATATTTTTTGAATTAGCCGGAGAAATATCCTTTGTATATTATGCCAATATGTTCATAAGAAAGCAAAAGCCCGAATTAATGTCAGAACATGTGCTTTTTAAGATATTTTAAAGATGAAAGATTGATGCTTTTAGTTGAAACAAGGCCCATCAGGTACAGGAGCATGAGAATTGTCAGAGCCGAAACCAACGCAAATATGCTGTGATGAGAGCTTTGTATAAAGATGTTATATAAAAATTTCGATATAAACCCCGCAGCAGCACCCGCAGCAACAGGCTTAAAAATCCAGTTTGTAATGTCAAACACTATGCATGATACTTGAAGCAGTCTTGCCAGATACAATATGGTATTGAGGATTGTTGTTATAAACAGCGAGAACAAGTATGCGTTGAATCCATACATGGGAACAAAGAAATAGATGATTGATATTTTTAAAATCGATTCAATTATATTTACCTTGAATGAAATCATCTGTTCTCCCAATGCGTTGAGCATAGAGGATATGACCATGTTGAGATACATAAATGGGCATACGTATGAAATCAATTTTAGCATCAAAGCAACCTGAGTGTCACTATACACTGCAACTGCAATTTCGGATGGGAAGGCTACAAACACCGCAACGACCAATATCCCTGAAATTGCGGTGAAATGCAGGACCTTGGAGAGAGTTTCCGATACCTTTCTTTCATTTGAGGTTGCATTATCCCCAGCAACGGATGGTATTAAAATTGAAGACAGTGAGGTAAGGAAGGACGAGGGGAAAAAGAGCAATGGAAGCACCATACCCTTAATCATTCCGTAAAGGCTCATTGCAGCTTCAGCGGAAAGCCCGTATAACAAAAGCCTTGCCGGAATCATGGTATTTTCTACAGTTCGAAGTATTGCATTCAGATAAGATGTTGCAGAAATTGGCAGGGAAACACCTAGAATTTTAAACAGCATATTATCAGCCTTTGTTTTTGACGCCTTATATGGTTTTTTGTCTGACACATAGAAGATCCACGTTATAATCAATGAAAAAATTTCCTCTGCGGTCATACCTATGGCAATTGCAGCACAGCCGTATTCCAGACCCTTAGGCAGAAAAGCATTCATAATTGAGAAAATCACAAAGATTCTGAGAAGCTGTTCCGTAACCTGGACTATGGAAGGCTTGGCGACTCTGCCCACTGCGTAGAAATATCCCTTATAACAGTTTGAAACGGCAATGAGGGGAAGGCTGGGCGCAAGGTATATCAGAGATAGTATAGTTCTTTCGTCGCTTAAAATATTCCTTCCTATATATACGGCAAAGTAATACAATAAAAATGCAGCGGCAAATCCAGTGAGTAGCGAAAGAAAAATTGACTGTCTCAATACTTTTTTTGCGTTGGAATAGTTTCTTAATGCCAATTCTTCAGACATGAGCTTTGATACCGCAACTCTTATACCTGCGGTTGCTAGAGTAACCATCAGCATGTACATGGAAAGAATTAGCTGATACAGACCTATACCCTCAGCCCCCAGTACGTTTGCCAGATAAATCCTGAAGGCCATGCCAACTACACGCACCACTGTAGTGGCCACCGTCAATATTAATGTACCGTAAATAATACTTTCCCTTTTCATGCTTCACCTCAAAATTGTATTCATATAATAATATGCTTTATTATTAATATAAGAATTGAAAGTTTGTACACTATAACATATATGGTGCAATTTATAAGAAAATTGTTGCTATAAATAATAATACACGCTATAATTAATTAACAACTGAGAGCAGGTATACTATGAACAATTTATTGTTAAATATAAGCAGCGCATTGAAAAAAGCAAGAATGGAAAAAGGTCTGACATTAGAAGAAACATCTGCTCTGACAGGGGTGAGCAAGGCTATGCTCGGACAAATTGAAAGAGCTGAGTCAACACCGACCATTTCAACTTTGTGGAAGATTTCAACCGGTCTTAAAATTTCATTTTCAGAATTTCTGAGCGGAAACCAGAGTGAAAGCAACAGGGTTGATATTGAAGAGCTGGACCCTGTGAATGAGTCAGACGGCAGGATGCTGCTGTACAATGTATTCCCCTTCAACCCGCTCACTGGCTTTGAGTATTTTTATATAAAGCTGCTTCCAGGTGCACACCATGTTTCCGCACCTCACAAGGATTCAACGGAAGAATATGTGATTGTTACAGAGGGGACGATAGAAGTTGTGATAAATGGAAGCAAGCATATTTTAAAAGCTCCGTCGGCCATATCCTTTAAGGCTGATGAATACCACGAATACAACAATCCTTATGGCGAGGAGGCTGTATTTCAGAATATAGTCAAATATTAAATACGAATAATACAGAATATTTATATTCTGTTTATTTTTAAAAATCTTGTATGTTAAAACGCACAATGTAATACTAAAACATAAAGGAGGATTTTCATGGTAACTGATAGAATTGAAAAAATAAGGCAGAATTATATTAATTCAAAACCTGCAATTTCTTATGAAAGAGCGAGGATATGGACGGAATCGCATAAAAAAACTGAAGGGCAATCAACACCTTTGCGCAGAGCCATAGCTTTCAGAGACACTTGCGAGAAGCTTGATGTGAAGATATTTGACGGTGAGCTCATAGTGGGAGCGACCGGTGAATTCAGAAAATGCGGTATATTGACTCCTGAATTTTCTTGGGTATGGGTTGACAGAGAAATGGATAACTTCGATAAAAGAGTTCAGGACCCATATGTTATGACGGACGAGCAGCGCGAATATGTAAGAGAAAATATATTTCCGTATTGGAAGGGAAAATCTCTTGAGGAGGCATTTTTGGCTCAGTTACCAAGGGACACCGCTATAGTTGCCGTTGATACGGGCATTGTTGACAATGACTCCAAGTGGAGGCAGGCAGTGGGAGAGATTACTCCGGATTATGAGGATGTGCTTTTTAAGAAAGGCTTCGGTGGGATTATCAGAGAGGCAAGGAGACATATTGCAGAGCTCAGGGATATAACCTCAGAAAACATGAAGAAAAAGGAATTTTACGAATCCATAATAATAACCTCCGAAGGTATAATCGCCTATGCCAACAGATATGCACGTGAGGCCAGAAGGATGGCAGGTAAGGAAGCAGACGTAAAGAGAAGAAACGAGCTTTTGAATATAGCCGATATTTGTGAAAGAATTCCTGAAAACCCTCCTGCTACCTTCCATGAAGCAATGCAATTTGTGTGGTTCACTCAGGTGGGAGGAATACTCTCAGAAAATCCGTTGGCTTTGAATGTAGGAAGATTTGACCAGTTTATGTACCCTTATTACAAGAGGGATATGGAAGCAGGTGAAATAACAAGGGATGAGGTTCAGGAATTAATAGAAGCACTGTGGCTGAAGCTTTCAGAGTGGGTGTGGACAATATCCGCAAATACTGCGGAATTTTTCGCAGGCTACAACCAGTTCCAGAATCTCACGGTAGGCGGAAAGACAAGAGACGGAAGAGATGCCACAAATGATTTGTCATATATGGCACTTTTGGCAACGGAAAGAATCAAGACACACCAGCCCGGACTCAGCGTGAGAATTCATCAGGACTGCCCAAGAGATTTTCTTGATGCCGTGATGCATTTAGTGAGCAAGGGAACAGGTTTCCCGGCAATTCACAGCGACCAGGCGGGATACCAGATGCTTATAAATGCGGGCTATGAGCCTGAGGATGCAAGAGACTGGAACAACTGCGGCTGTGTTGTACCCCATTTCAGAAAGACGGGAGAGTGGACATCGGCTGTAAACATCAATTTCACAGCTGCTCTGGAATTTGCACTGAACAGAGGCTATAGCAGAATAACCGGCTTAAAAATAGGTCTGGATGAAAAAAATCCCGCATCATTTGCAAGCTATGAAGAATTGGAGGAAGCTTTTTACAAGCAGTTTGATAATCTGATAGAACATTCCGTAATTGCTACATTGGTTGCTCAGAATCTTCACAAACAAATGGTGCCCAGACCGTTTTTATCCTCCTGCATTGAAAACTGCATGGATGATGGAGTGGATTTAGTAGATGCAGGTGCAAAATACAACTTAGGACCGGTGCTTACAGGTATAGGTCTTGCAGTTACATCAAATTCCCTTGCTGCCATAAGGAAGTTAGTGTTTGAGGATAAAGTTGCAGATATGGGAACGGTGATTAAGGCTATTGATGCAAACTGGGAAGGATACGATGAGCTGAGACAGATGGCATTGAATGCTCCGAAGTACGGCAACGATGATGATTATGTAGACAGCATAGCAATCAAGATGGCGAATCACTATTATAAGGAAGGTCATAAATACAAGGATATTAACGGAAATAATTTCAACACGGCATTTATGGGAATATCCAACTATCTTCCTACAGGCAAGGTTGTAGGTGCAACACCCTGCGGAAGAAAGGCAAAGGAGCCACTGTCAGAGGGAGTGTCTCCATTTGCGGGCTCAGACACCTCTACACCTTTAGCTGCAATGCGCTCTGCCGCAAAGCTGAACCAGGATATACATTCCGGCGGAACGCTACTTAATTTAAGGCTTAGCGAGGATTTGGTGAGTACTAAGCGAGGACAGGGCAACCTTGGAAATATGGTGCAGACATTTTTTGCATTGGGTGCGTTTCACGTGCAGTTTAACACTATTTCAACAGAAACATTGCTTAAGGCTCAGGAGCATCCTGAAGAATACAGGGACCTTCTGGTGAGGGTTGCCGGATATAGCACACAGTTTGTAAACCTGTCAAGAAGCATGCAGGATGCCATAATTGCAAGGACGGCTCATAATAAATTTTAGGTATCATACAAAAGAGGAAAAGATATGAACAATTTATACGGTTTCTTCATGGAGCCTCAGAATTTTTCTGTTAACGACGGAGAAGGTATAAGAACCATAGTTTTCTTTGCCGGTTGTCCCCTGAGGTGCAAATGGTGCGCCAATCCCGAAGGGTTAGCTCATGTAGACAGAATGTCGCACAGGTATGAGATGTGCATAGGCTGCGGCAAATGCACCATAATCTGCCCTGAAGGCGTGGGAAACAATCTCAATCTGCCGGTGGAAAGAGAAAAGTGTATTTTGTGCGGAAAATGTGAGGATGTTTGTCTCACGGGAAGTAGAAAGAGACTGGTGAAAAAATATACTGTCAGTGAGATTCTTAAAATTCTGGAGCGTCAGGAGATATTCTATAGATACTCTGGAGGCGGGGTTACATTTTCAGGAGGGGAAGCAACACTGCAGCAGGATGTGCTGAGAGAGCTTGCATACGTGCTGTATGACAGGGCTATAAGCTTAGCTATTGAGACCTCCGGGTATTTTGAGTTTGATGATATTAAGGATATATTGGAAAAGCTTGACCTCATCTTTATAGATATCAAGCACATGGACGATGAAAAGCACAGGCTTTATACCGGCGCGGGCAATGAAAAAATCCTGGCGAACACCCAGCGCCTCAATGAATTAAATGCTGAGGTGATTGTCAGGGTTCCGGTAATAGAGGGTGTGAATGACAGCATCGACAATATTGTCAAAACGGCGAGATTTGTAAAGGAAAGCATAAAGAAACCAAAGATGGAGCTTTTGCCCTACCACAGCTTCGGTGATGAAAAATACGAAGCCATGGGCATGGAAAAGCCTTCAAGAGAATTTAAAAGCCCTTCTCCCGAGGCGTTGGACAAATTAGCCGGGCTTATCCGGGCTGAGGGTGTGAAGATAGTGAGCTATAAATAATAATATGCTGAAAAAGTTCGTCCGGCACCTTGCAGGACTAACTTTTTTCAGCATCATCTTATATTTTTTATTTTACAGTATCCTTTAATTGAAGCATTTCACTGTGAATCTTTTCT
This sequence comes from Clostridiales bacterium, assembly GCA_003497505.1. Lineage (GTDB taxonomy): Bacteria > Bacillota > Clostridia > Tissierellales > Sedimentibacteraceae > Sedimentibacter. The sequence goes on from DNNV01000065.1 coordinate 16,805, forward strand.
AACTCATGTGGGATATCTATTTGCTGAGGACATTTAGTAATGCATTCTCCGCATTTCTGGCAATTGCCGCCTTGCTCCTTTTCATCCATGAACATGAAGTAGCTGCGTGTTGCTATGGCTGCATTCTCAGATTTCTTATAATCGTTGTAAACTTCAAATACTCCCGGTATATCAACACCGTACTGGCAGTCCATGCAGTAGCGGCAGCCTGTACATGGCACGGGCTTGATTTTTCTCAGATCCTCTACAACTGAGTCGATTATTTTTTGTTCGTCATCATTTATGGGCTTTAAATCCGTAAAGGTGCTTATGTTGTCTTTAAGCTGCTCCATATTTGACATACCGCTTAAAATAACTGCAGTATTGGGAAGAGATGCAACCCATCTCAGTGCCCATGAGGCCACGCTTGACTGCGGATTGTAGTCCGTAAAATGCTTCATTGCATGTGGGGCAAAGGAAGCAAGGAAACCTCCTCTTACAGGTTCCATGACAAAGCACGGAATATTAAGTTTTTCTAATGTTTCATACATGCTTTTTGCATCATATTCCTCCCAGTCCCAATAATTTATCTGAAGCTGTACAAAGTCCCACTTGTGGGCGGAAGCAAATTTCTTAAGCACCTCGTTGCTGTCATGAAATGAAAACCCGATATTTTTGATTTTCCCCTCCTGCTTTTTCTTTAAAATAAAATCATATAGTTTAAATTTTTCCACAGTTTCAATAGATTTTTCTCTTAACGAATGAAGAAGATAAAAATCAAAATATTCAGTGTTGCATTTTTTCAGCTGCTGGTTAAAGAGTTCCTCGGCATCCCCTTCCTCCGTAACCTTCCATACAGGAAGCTTGCTGGTTAAGAAGTATGTATCTCTTTTGAATTCAGGGAGCACTTTCCCTAAAAATATTTCAGATTCTTCATTATGATAATTGTATGCCGTATCAAAATAATTTACTCCATTATTGTAGGCATGGTGAATCAGTTCTCTTGAAGCCTCAAAGTCTATTTTTCCGTCCTTCACAGGAAAGC
>DNNV01000296.1 GCA_003497505.1 Clostridiales bacterium
TTGCCTTCAAATTCTTTAATCATAAAAACCTCTCAAATTTTTGTAATAATTTATTATACCATACTTTTCATCAGTATCAACAGTTCAATATTCTTATATCGTTATACATATTTTTGCACAGCAATTGTAAATTGATGATATTTGTGGTATAATACCTAAAAAAACAAGGAGAAATAAATTGAGTTCAGAGAATTACAAATTTTTTCAAAATAGTAAATGCGAGTATTTCCCTTGCCACAAAATATCGGATAAAGAAAACTTCAACTGTCTTTTTTGCTATTGCCCGCTTTATATGCTGAAGGATGAATGCGGAGGAAATTATATCAAAAACCACGGAATAAAAGATTGCTCCCACTGCCTTGTACCTCACGCTCCCGGCAGCTATGATAGAATAATGTCCAAAATGAAAGAAGTAATAAAAAAGGGAAGCGATTGGTAAATAACAATAAATTGGATGTATCGGTTGCATACACTTAAAGAATAGCGGTGAATAATATGAATGATCTGCAATACAAAACCTATGCGGTTACGAATGAAATTGATCTTAATAAAATAGCTGTTGAATGTGGCATAAAGAAAAAATACACTTGGGAAGAACCTCTTATTCTTCATGGTTCCGTGCTGGAAAGAATACTTGGTGAGCATGGTGGCGAAAACGAAAAAATAATGGTGTTTTCTTTCGGAAGCATAGTGTTTATTAATTCCGGAATAAAGCATACAGAAATTTTCATGAAATATCTTAAGAAAATAAAGCCTGATATCGACATTGAGCATTTTGACAGGTTTCAGGATGACTACGCCCTTCACTTCAATGAAGGAGAGGAATTGGACTTTACAGATAAATATGTACAGGTTCCCGGAAGAGAGCTGTTTTATCCTGAGCTTGTATCGATTATTATTGCAAAATCCGTTGCTCTGGAAAGAATAGAAGAACAGCTTGGAAAAATACTTGACAACATAGAAAGTAAAATCGACAACTTGGAGAAAGGAAGGCTGCACATAGGCAACAAGGAGCTTGCAAAAACTACTTCAAGAATTGTAAGACACGAATACAACACAATAGCCTACATAATGATTCTCGACAAGCCTGACGTTACATGGGTAAACAGTGAAGCAGCAGAATTCTATTTCAAAATGTCGGAGTTTTTTGAGCTTAATGACCGATATGAAGTAATAAAAAGCAAGACAGAAATATTGAAAAGCATAGTTGATGGTCTCGCCGACATAAGTATGTCTATGCGCGGATTATTTTTGGAGTGGATTGTAATAGTCCTGATTGTTATGGAAGTTGTATTGATGTTCCTTGACCTTATAAAGTAGGTGTGCCATGAATATAATAACCTTTAACACATATAAGGCAGCAACAAAATTTCCTCTGCTGCAGATTGCAGCATATTTTAATCTTAGTCAGGACGGCTGGAAGGAATTTATTAAAATTGAAAGTCGTGAAATTGAAAAAATATTTATGTATGAAGATTCAAATAAATTAGTATACATATACAGATATGGCTGCATAACATTTGTAAATTTCAATCAGCATGAAATACAGTATTTTTTTGATTACCTTGCAAAAATTTATGTAGATATTGATCATCTGCTTATATCAAAATTTAATGAAACTCATTTCATCACAGTGGATGACAACAACAAAGTAAAAATATCCGATGATGATGAAGAGTACCAATACGGACGTCTTATTACTGATATGGCAGCGACGGTACTTGCTAAATCAACTGAACTTCATAAGATTGAAGCCGAGCTTACGGTTGTGCTTGACGAAGCTGAGAAGCTGATTAATTATTTGCACAAGGGAAAGCTGAGAGCGAATTCAAAAATGGTCATCTCAATTATCGCGCAATGCACCAGGTTTAAATTCAGGACTGTGGAAAGTGTAAGACTTCTTGACCGTCCTCCTGAATTTGACAAGACTATTGAAACAAGAAAAATATTTGATGCCATAGGCAATGTTTTTGAGCTTGTAGACAGGTATTCGTCTGTGCTGAGCCGTACAGATGTGCTTGATTCAATCACTGAGGAATATTTCAGCTTTAAAAGCAACCAATCAGAGAGAAGGCTCCTTATGTTTGAAATTTTATTATTGGCACTGTTCCCTCTGAAATATTTTCTGACATAAAGGTTCTTTTCAGCACATGCGAAAAGAACCTTTATGTTATTATATGATTTTGAAAAAATAAAACAATATCAGATGCAGCGGATAAGCCGCATAAAACATTATCTGCAAAAATTTGTTCCGCGGCCCCGGTTCACCATTATAAAGATAAATCAGAGGAAGAGCCAAAAGAGAAAATTGCTGCAGCATACCCGCACCAAAATTTACAATAAGCATTATGATCCCTATAGTTAGAAATCTATTGAGCTTTTCATATTTCCTTCCGTAATAAAATGCGATTATATAGATGATTCCAATGGCCTGGTAATCGGTGGACAAGAGGGATGCCAGCACACATGCCGCAATAACCACAACAACACTGTTGAAATTATATCTTCCGTCTTTATTGTCAAGAAAATAAATTGCAGTTAAGCCTATAAATAAGGTGAAAAAAATATTTTGATAGCTGAAGTATAGCCTTCCGAAAAATGCAAGGTCAAACGGAATTTCAGAAATAAATGCGAAAAGAAGCAGTCTGAGAGCATATTTTTTTACATTTCCAGTATGGTAATACCCCTCAACCAGTAAGAAGCAATAAATAGGAAAGGCAAGACGTCCAATAATCCTAAATATTGTCATATCACCTTGAAAAATCGCTCCATAATGGTCAATAATCATGGTAGTCAGTGCTATTATCTTCAAAATAAAAGAGCTCATGATCTTCCTCCGGAATATATTTTAGTTTATTATATAGCAAGTTCAATCTTCATGCAACTATTCCCCGGGGAATATATACAGACGGAAAGATGCCGCTGCAAAATTAATAGCAGCGGCGCTCTTCCCGTTTCAATATATAACAGTCTATAGTTATTTAACAATATTTTGTCCGGCAATACGTCCGAATACGATAATATCAGCAATGGCATTGCCACCAAGCCTATTGGCACCATGCACACCACCTGTAACTTCACCTGCGGCAAACAATCCTGGTATTACTTTTCCATTTGTATCTAATACCTCGCAGCTTGTTGTAACCTGAATACCGCCCATTGTGTGATGTACCATAGGACCTGTTAATCCGGCATAGAACGGACCTACTCCGAATTCTTTATCAAATACAGTCCTACCGAAAGGATCATTACCTGTTTTCAACGAATTATTGAATTGGTCAACAGATGCCTGGAGGTTTTCCACCGGCACATTTATCATCTTTGCCAGCTCCTCTATGGTATCAGCCTTCCATGCATAACCGTTTCCTACCCTTTCATCAACATTTGTTCCTGTAGTTGTCATTCCATCCTTAACTGTGTTTGCATCAGATATAATGTACAGCTGCGCGTCAGTTTGTTCTAAAACTGCCTTTGAAAGCTCATCACGCCTGCCATCCTCATGTACGAATCTGTTTCCTTCTTTGTTTATATAAAACTGATTTTCAATATACGGAGTAAATACACCTTTTCCATAAGTAGGAATAAGTTGAATCCATTCCATTCCCACTAAGTTTGCGCCTACATCCTCCGCCATAACAATTCCGTCACCTGTTGCAAAAGGGCCGTTGGTTGTATTTACCGATTCATCCAATGTAGCCCAATGTTTGTTATATTTTTGTCTCATTTCAACATTAGCTCCAAAACCACCAGTAGCTATTATAACTCCCTTGCTTGCCGTTATTTCAAACGGCTGTCCTTCCGTTGTTTTCCCTTTAACACCTGTGCATCTTCCGTCTATCATTATAAGCTCTTCAGCCTTGCTGTCCAGCATTATTTCTGCACCGTGTGCTTCCGCATAATTAGCCTGAGGCAGCACGAAAGATGCTCCCTTTGTTCCTAAGTCAGTTGTAGGTGTGTGGCTTCTCTTCCATGTAGCTCCGACTGCAGCCTGAATTTGGTCAATCCATTTCGCCCCTAAATCTTCAAGGAATTTTATTGCTTTCGGTGCCTCTTCACCCAGTATTTCAACCTTTTCTATTTCTGCTACAAAATCTCCGTCAATGTATGTCTGCAGTTTGTGAAGTGACGGTGAGTCAAACAGATATGTTGCACCTGATGCTTTATAATCGTCTATTTCCTTTTGCAGTGTGTCATGCCACTCTTTCATAGCATCATTTTTCGGCTCAACAGCTAATATTTTTTCAATCGTTTTAAGCTCTGCTTCTGACATTGTCTGCTGCTTCTGTCTTTCAGGGTCTGAAGCATTCAAAGCACTTCCTGCAAGCAATGTATTTCCTCCCACTGAGCTTTGTTTATCTATAACAATTACACTTGCACCGGCATTAACGGCTTCAACTGCCGCTGACATCCCGGCCCCGCCGGAACCTATTATTACTACATCAGCACTTTTCTTAATAATATCCGCAGATGCAGTTCCTTTTTCTAATGCCTTTGATATTGCTTCTTCTGTTGCACCTGCTGAAATTAAAGCAGCCTTTACTGCATCAATAATTCCTTTGCTTGCTAAAGTACAGCCTGATATTGTATCTACCGCTACAGATTGATTTGCAATTATCTGCTCAGGTATTTTTGCAAATGCCGGGTCACTTATTCCAGGCGTTTCTTTGTGTTCTAGAACACTAATTTTTAGGATTTCATTATCATTTACTTCAACTTCAACCTTAATTGTTCCGCCAAATCCCTGACCTTCTCCCGTGTACTTTCCTGCATTAAACAGTGTTTTTTCACTACTTGCTCCTTGTGGTGCGTTTGCACTCTTTGAACAGCCTGTCATTAATGAAATAACCATTAAAATAGTTAAAACAATTGCTAATAACTTTTTCATCTTAATCTCCCATATAATTAATCTAACATGTTTGTCTAACATGTTAGATTAATTATATTATTAACAATCATTAATGTCAATGATATTTTTATAACAATCACAAAAAGTATTTTCACAATAAAAAACCCGCTGTTATGCAGGTTATAGGGCGAATCCATCTATGCAGTTTTCAATTACTCTTGTTATTCCCGAATCAGATAACGCAGATTTATCTCCAGTGAAATATTGTATGGGCAGTCCGCTCATTATGCTAAATATCAGTGTCCTTATTTCACGAGCAGAAAATTCATTTTTTATTGTTCCCTTCTCCTGACCATTTCTGATTATATCTTCAATCAGCACAGGTATTGCATTTGCCTTAACCTCAGCCCACCTGTCGGATTCGTCAATCATAATCTGATAATACCTCTTATATATTTCAAATACCCTGCTTTTTCCGTATTCCATGTGCTTTTTCACAATAAGCTTCAAAGCATCAATTTCATTAATCTCGCATAGTTCTTTTTCATAATAATCTTCAAAAAATCCGACATATCTTATATATCTGTCAAGAAACAAATCATTTTTCGATGAAAAATAATGGTAA
>DNNV01000301.1 GCA_003497505.1 Clostridiales bacterium
GGTATTTCTCTTAAGCCTCTCCAGCATATTGTTAAACGCCTTTGACAAAATTCCTATTTCATCATCTCGCCTGAGCTCGATCTTATCGTATGCTCCGTCGCTGTCTGCTACATTGTCACAATACTCAGCCAGCTTTTTTACTGGTCTCGAAATGTTGTAAGAAATAAGTATGGCTGCCTGCATGGAAAATATCATTGCAACTATAGCTACAAGTATCAGGTTTTTTTCGTTTTCAAGAACATCATAATGCAATTTTGTCTTGTCAATCCTGAACCCAATCATCCAATTGTATTTTTCATAAACATCATATACAAAAATACTATCCTTTTCTGAAAATACATTATCGTCTGGGCCCGTAATTTCACCTATTACATTGTCTACATAATTGTCATCCGCTCCTGAATTGTTCAATAAAACCGTATTACTTTTCACGTCAAATATAATCATTTCTTTTTTTCCCGATTCGTGGTAATAGGATATTATGTCCTCCTGAGCCTGTATACTTTCCGTTTTAAAGTCTTCATGAAATTTTTCCATGAAAGTCATTATTTCCTTAAGGTCATATGTATAATTCTTTGTTTCATTTGCAAGCAGCAGGTTGTAGCCGTTTAGATAGGATACGGCCGTCATAACCGAAATAGAAATTATAATGAGAACCATAAAAGGTATCAGAATTCTATTTTCTATGTCAAGCCTCATCCACGCCCCTCCTTTTCATATTCAGAAAAGCGCTGACAGAAAAAAAGGTTATTGCCGAGGCAATCACACCGGGAAATGATGGATGTATCATGTCTTTTCCTCCCCTGAGCATCATGACGCCAAAAGCAAGCAAGCCTGCGGCAAATGACGCCACTGCAGCTTCCTTTTCCGACTTCTTCCAAAACAGCCCTCCATACAGTGGAATAAGAAATGTTGAAGAAAAAAATCCCCATATATATCCCCCATATATCAAAAGGCTGTCCGGCGGTTTTATGGCAAGAAGCAATGCTGCCGTTCCCACCGCAAAGATGAACGCTCTGTTTAAATTCAGAAACCTGTCATCATCTATACTGTTGTTTATAAGGTTTTTATATATGTCATATGTAAATCCGCTGGACGCTATAAGCAGCTGTGAATCTGCCGAAGAAATAGATGCAGCAATAATACCTATAAATATGAGCCCGCTTAACGGTGAATAAAGAACATTATTAATCAGGTGCGGAAACACTTCATCCACAGAGCGTATACTATCGATTGAAGGGATAATAGTCCTCCCTCCCATGCCTATTATAACAAGTCCTGTATACAGTAATATAAGTGCAATTAAAGAATAAAAAATCATTTTTTTAGCAGTCATGTCATCTTTTGCGGCAACTATTCTTATCGCATATTGTGGTGTTGAAGATAATCCCAGGCCCCAGCCGAAAAAAGAGGTAAATAAAAGCAGAGGAGGCATTTGGCCCTTGGCCGACAAGTGAACCATCCCGCCCTCTTCTGTGACATGCAAAAATCCCGGAAACGGACGAGTATTGATCATCATAGAATTTTCGTAGATTGAATAAATCCCTCCTGTCTCCTTCAGCACTACAAAGGCGGCAAGAACCACTCCTAAAACCACAAGCATGAAGTTAAGCCTGTGGCTCTTGGATACCGAATACAAGCCTCCAAAGGTTGTGTATATGATGAACAGATAAATAAGCACTATAGCAAACATGTAGCTAATATCCAGGAGCTCAGACATGACAATGCCAAAGCCTCTGATCTGTATAACTATATATAGCGTATATATCACAGATACTGCTCCTCCACCCAAGGCCTGCAAAAACCTGCTGTCATATCTGTAATAAAAAAATTCAGGAAGTGTCATAATATCGTATTCCCTTATCTTACCTGACATCACCATAAGAAGAACGGCGCCTAAAAGCCATGGAACAATTGAATATAACACAGTGCTTATTCCATAGGCATACACAGTTCCTGTCACGCCCTGCATTGAAGCCGCACTGAACCAAGTTGCGCAGAAGGAAAAGATGCTGGAAGCCAGTCCCAAAGAATTTCCTGCTACAAAGTAATCCCTTGCATTATTTGTGACCTTAAATCCGCTTTTCCCAAAAAACAACAGAAGTAATGTATATATTGCAAAATACGAAAGATATATAATACTCTTATTCATCTTCTCTCCTCTCCTGTCCATAAGACAGATATATAAATAATACTATTGATAGAAAACGATTGTCAACCACAAAAAATGGGCGAAGCAACTCGCCCATGCATACTAACGATTATTATATCTACTATTTCTGAATCCCTGGCCTATTAAAATATCCCTTCGATGTGGGGGAATGTCGATGATGGTTTCAGGAACCACTGAGGTATCAGATGGAGTCTCAATCATACTTATGTCAAATCTTTCTGTCGCTCCCGGGAAAACTCTTACGTTGTTCACCTTAACCGGACAAAATCTTTCAGATTCTATTGTTATGTCATACGTTGTAAAATAATACTCCGGACCTCTGACTAAGGTACCAAAAGGATGAGTAACCGGAAGCGAAACCGTTATTGGATATGATTGCGTCACTATGCTGTCAACAGGTGCATCTTCTCCTTCACTTTTTACATAAATCGTTACCACCGCCCCCGGCACAATGAACTGCCCCCGCTCCGTGAATGTGAGAAGTACTATAAATCCAACATCATTATTAACAGGAACCTCCCTGTTCATAAATACTCCATTGTTTAAGTCATGCCTGTTATTATCGTACATACCGATTCTGTTGTTATATTTTCTAATATCATTAAAATTCATTTATAATCTCTCCTTAACATTATACTGATATAAATTCATAAAAATTTATAATATCCTGTTATATATTGTATGATAAAAAATGAATTTGTTTAACAAAATTACGCAATAACGAAATACGTTAAAAAAATCTGCGCATACTAAAAGGCAAACCAAGGATAATTTGCCCAAGGTTTGCCCAAAAGTCAGTTTCTTATTTGTCCAGGTTGTATTTTTTCTTAAATCTGTCAACTCTTCCACCCTTATCAACAAACTTTTGTTTGCCGGTAAAGAATGGATGGCATTCTGAACATATTTCAACTTTGATTTCATCAAGTACTGAACCTGTTTCAAAAGTGTTTCCGCATGCACACTTAACAGCAACAGTCTTATAATCTGGATGTATGTCTTTTTTCATCCTGTTCACCTCTTTCTCGCTCTATATTAACTAAATAATATTATCAATTTACCTTTAGCATTATAACACACAGAAAATTATATTACAATATTTTTTTTATTTAATAATTTCTGTCCACAAGATCATCCTTGCTTTTATCGATATTCATCAGCTGAGTTGCAGACTGCTTTATAAATTCTCCGTTTGTTTTGAACTTTACAA
>DNNV01000023.1 GCA_003497505.1 Clostridiales bacterium
GTATATACTGTTTTCCTATGTCGCGGACAAAGATTTGTTAGTTGCAATTATTTTAATTTTGTTTATAATAGTTGTGGGGATAAATTTCACGCATCAATTACCGGAGACTAAAATTGAACAAATACAGAACTCTTATTTATAATACATTTATATTTGCTTTAGGTACCTTCAGCTCAAAGCTGCTGGTATTTTTTCTGCTGCCCCTGTACACAAGGGTGCTCACCAATGCTGATTACGGAGTTGTGGATTTAATCGTCCAGACAGCAAATTTACTTATTCCCATAATGTCGCTTGGCATAGCAAACGGAGTAATAAGATTTGGACTGGATAAGAGCAACAGCTCCAGCGATGTTTTCTCGGCAGGTCTGTTTACAATTTTGGGAGGATTTACGGTATTTCTGGTATTGTGGCCCATTCTGTCCCATATTAAATATATTTCAGGCTATACCTCGCTCATATACATTTTTATTCTTATGTCCTCTCTCCGTTCACTCTGTTCGCAGTTTATACGCTCGAAGCAGCTTGTCAGGCTGTATTCCTTTGACGGAGTGCTAAGCACCATAACAACAATTGCATTTAATATTTTATATCTTGTGGTATTCAAACTGGGTATCAACGGATATATTTACGCCATAATTTCATCTGATTTTTTATCTGTGCTTTTCTTGTTTAATGCAGCCAAGCTGCACAGATTCATCAAATTAAAGCCCCGGAAAAAATCTACGTTTGCAAACATGATTAAATACTCTGTACCTCTTATACCTTCAACTATTTTCTGGTGGATAACCAATGTATCCGACAGATATATAGTTGCCTATATGCTGGGAGCGGAGGCAAACGGACTATATGCCATATCATATAAAATCCCTACTCTCATAACACTGCTGTCCAGCATTTTTACAGAAGCATGGCAGCTGTCGGCAGTATCTGAAAAGGATGCGGAATATCGAGAGCACTTTTTTACCAATGTTTTTAAGGCATATTCATCCCTTGTCTTTGTTTCCGCATCAGTGCTCATTCTATTTGCAAAGGTAATAACAAGAGTTCTGGTTTCAAGTACATTCTATGCATCATGGCAGTATGTTCCATTTTTAGTTATGGCAACTTCTTTCTCCTGTCTGGCAACATTTCTGGGAAGCATTTATTTTGTTGAAAAGAAAAGCAATCTTTCCCTTATAACAACCTTTATAGGCGCCTTGATAAATATTGTCCTCAATTTCATCCTGATACCTAATTTTGGTGTTAATGGAGCAGGATTTGCAACATTTGTGAGCTATGGTGCCGTATTTGTGCTTCGCTCCACCAACACAAGAAAATTTATTAAAATAAACTTCAGCAGCACAAGGCTGCTTTCCAACACCGCCATACTTTTAGTTCAAAGCCTGACAATGATTTTTGAAATACGTTATTGGATTTTTTATGGCAGCATATGCTTCATCATTATGCTTCTCATTAACTCAAAAGATTTGATCGTCAATGCAAGGAGGCTCATTAAATAATTCTTTCCGTAAAATGCAACATCCCCATTCAGCATGAACAGAAATGTACATCTTGAATAGTATATATCATATAAAATAATGGGAGGTATGCATGCTAAAATATGTTATTCAGCCTCGTGATACCATATTCAGTGTCGCAAAAAAATTCGGACTGAAATATGAGCAGATACTTTTTTCAAATCCACCGATAAACAGACATCCTGTTTATGCCGGACAGATCATAAACATTCCGGGATTCACCTATACGGTGCGTCCCGATGATACTCTCAACAAAATTTCCGAGAAATTCAGTATTCCTCTGAGCATTTTGCTTTCATTAAATCCCAGGATTGCCTGTGAAGGGAATATTACCGTAGGGCAAAACATTTTTATAACAAACAGTCCCCCTGCCGGCAATATGTCTGAGCAGATATCTTCAATCGAAAAAAATTCGGAAAGCATAATGTCCGATATTGATAGCGAAAACTGGTCGGATGCAGAGCTAAAAGCATCACAAATAAAAAGTGATTTTACCCAGTTAACTCCATTTTTTAGAGAACAAGGCGTGCCCGAGGATCTAATCACCACAATCAGTAATGCAATAACAAACCTAATGGATGAGATAAGCTCAAAAAATGTTCATCTGTCCAAGGTGCAGGCTTTTATAATTGAAGAGTATTATCCTGACATATTGGATATCCTGCGAAGAAATAACCAAATAACATAATAAAACACCCGGCTTTGCCGGGTGTCAAACTGTTCATTGTATAATTATGACAAAATTATGCCTTTGCCCATGGATTGGGCCTTAGACGTGAGATTTTCTGATTTTTCAACAAATTCTTCAATGGTTTCCCCTGCATATTCAACGATTGAGCCGCATACACTCAGCTTTCCGTCGAAATTCAGTCCGTAGCTTTCGATTTCCTTCTTTATTTTCTCAGTCATTATCTTTGCTATATCAATATCCACGTTATTTAAGATAATCATAAACTTATCATTGCCATACCTGCCCGCAACATCGATTCTTCTTGAATTTGACCTCAATATCTGAGCAACTTCCTGAATAATTTTATCAGCCTGATTCATGCCGTATATTTTGTTTATTTTCTTGAAATCATCAATATCAAGCACTAATAGGCAAAAGCTTATTCCTTCCTCCCTATAGCTGGTTATGCTGCCTTTTATGCTCTCATTTATAAACTGAAAATTGTACAGCTTAGTGAGCATGTCTATATTTGCTTTGGCCTTTATTTCATTTTCCAGATGCCTTATTTCCCTATCCTTTTCGAGAAGAAGCCGTCTCATTTCTTTTTTTTCGGTCAGATCCTGCATGGCAACATAGAACGTATCCTTATCAAAACCAAATATGCTGAACCTTATAAATTTATCAAACCCATTCACATATTGCTCAATTACCTTATGGTCGCTGGTCATGGCGGCCTCGCTCAGGATCTTGGGCCAGTCAAATATTGAATTCAGAACAACTGGAAAGATATCCGTGAATTTTTTATTTAATATATCCTCTACCGGTCTATTTACAATATACTCTGTGGGCTTGTTTGCATAAACCGTCACAAGGTCTGCTTTTCCTTCATTATTGATGGCTATCCTGCACTGAACAATTGCCTCGGATAAATAATCTAGATATTCTTTCATTGTACCGCCCTACCTTTTAATGAATTTTAATAATCCTGAAACTCTTCAAAATCATCACAACTTCCGTCAATCAATTGCGATACTACTTTCTTTATTGTACTGTACTCAAAACCTTTGTTTACTAAATAACTTGACAGCTTAATTCTTTTTTTGCGTATGTCTTCTTCCTTCAAGGTACTCAGCTTTTTCGCACCAAGCAGGCGCGCCCTTTCCAATTCGTCCTCGTCAGACATCTTGCTCATTTTCTCTTCAATTATATCTCTGTGTACCCCTTTTTCATATAAGGCTTCTTTAATTCTTCTTTTTCCCTGCCTGGATGAGTTAATCTTGCTGCTAATAAGCAATTCGCAAAATCTTTCATCATCCAGATATCTTTGACTCTTAAGCTTCGCAACTGCATTTTCCGTGAACTGCTGGTCAAATCCCTTTTCTTTAAGCTTCTCCCTAAGCTGTTTTTCACTTTTAACACTCCTGGCCAAAATTGATAGAGCATGATTGTATACATTAATCTCTTCCTCAGACTTCAATATCTTCTCAACAAAGTCATCATCAAGCTCCATGTTTTTCTTAAGGGAGTATTTAATCATTATATTTAAGTCAATCCCAAAGGCATAGTTATCATCAAGGTATATACTCACTCTGTTCTTATTGTTTTTCTGATACTCAATTTTAGTAATTTTCCTCATGGCACATCCTCTGTCATTTTCTATATTTTAGCATATGTATCGAAAATTATCAATATTTGTATTGTTATATGGAGGAATTTGCACAAAAATTAAGAAGTCGCCGCACAAGCTGTGCAGCGACCATATTTCAATTATCTCATATTTGCAAACATTTCCCTGATCGCCATCTCTTCCTCGTCCTGTGCTTCATCCAGTATGAGACCGTGAGGGATTTTCTGTCCATTTTCATCCACCGTTATAAAGGTTATAAACCCGTCAACAGGAGTTGTTTTTGCTATCTCCGTTTCCATCTTCGTATAAACAGCTATGCTTGTTTTTCCGAGATGCACTACCTTGCTGGTGAATTTAACTATTTCTCCCTTATTCACAGGATGTCTGAACAAAAGCCCGTGTATGTTTAAGCAAACTACATTCTGGGGATTTCCCACGGTTGATGATGCTGCAATAAATGCAGATTCCACAAACCATTCTGCAGTTCTTCCGGCAAACAGTGTGCCGTGGTGATTCAATTCTTCTGATTTAACCAATCGTGAATTTATATACTCTTTCATTCATTCCTCCATTATAATGTCAGTGCCTGATTTTTATTATGCCACATAACAAGCATTGGCCCAGCTATGCATACTGATGAATAGCACCCGCTGATTATACCCACAAGCATAGGTAACGAGAATGTCTTTATAGAATCAATATTATAGACATATGCAAGTATATACACTATCAGAATGCTTATAGCTGTGGTTATGCTTGTTTTAAGCGACCTGGAAAGTGTTTGGTTTATACTGGTGTCCACAAGTTCTTCAAAGGACTTCTTCTCAAAATAAGGCTGATTTTCCCTTATTCTGTCATAAATAACGATGGTGTCATTTATGGAATATCCTATTATGGTTAGGGTTACCGCTATAAAGGAATCATTAATCGGCATTTTGAGTATTACAAATGCAAAGAACACAATCATCACATCATGGAGCAGTGCAATAAGACCGATTACTCCTGCTGACATTCCTGATATCCTTTTAAACCTGAACCTTACATACAATATTA
>DNNV01000323.1:0-7277 GCA_003497505.1 Clostridiales bacterium
TTTCTAACTTTGAAAGTATGTACATGAGGCGGTCATAATTTTCTTTATATTTGCCGCAGGAATCATATATATTAATCCTCAGCTCATACCATTGACTGTCGTTTAAGCTTTGAGTAATAAGCTTTAATCCCTCTAATCTCAGTCTATTCTGAACTTCCCTGACAGGTTGCGGAATTAACAGCTTGGGCTCCAGGAAATCAGAAACAGGACCATTGAGCACCTTGTCTGTAAAGGCGATGATAGTATCATCTTTTTCGCCAAGCCCGATTCCCTCATACCAGTCTACTTCTTTGGCCGAAAAAACCTCTTTGATTTTATCGATCAGAGCCGGCTCATTTCCGGCTATGCGCATAATTATTGCAGCGGGCCCCATATCAACCCTGTGCACCAAATGGCACATGTGGCTGTTTACAATTGAGGAAAGTATAACCGTAGAGACATCGTTAATGAGAACAATTTTTACCGCATCTTCCACATATGTTTTTTCGTGGTTAATATCCGTTATAAAGCAAATGGTGCTGTATTCGGATGATTTTTCCCATGCCTTCCAGAATTCAGTGACTTCTCCCCCGAGACTCGATTCAAGATAATCTGCTACTTCATCAATATTCTTACTTCTGATAAACAAATAACGCGGTCCTAACCTAAACAACAACATGGCAAGCCCTCCTTCAAATTATAAGCCTATTCTTTTCAACTCCATGCATCTTAATCTGTTTGTACCTACAGGGTAGTCTAAATGGAAAACTCTTTTGTTTGATAAATCAATTATATTGATATTCAATAGCCCGTTGAGATATGTTGTATCATTGTTCTTATAATGAACCTGGTCAGGGTTGTGTCCGTAAAGATTGAAATCTGACTCGTACAAACACTCCTTATAGTAATGACTGACTGTGATGCGGCAGTCGTTTATTGTCAGCAAACCGTCTTCGAGGATTGTGCCTCTCTCAGTCAATTTACTGACGGTTTCATAATCGTCATGGTTTCCTAATACATAATATACTTTTGAGGATTCGTTATTCTCCAGGCCTTTAATTAGTGCCGCAACACTTTTTCGGTAGCAATCAATGCTGCTCCTGTAAATTTCAAGCTTTATATTATCCACCATGTCACCGGTGTGCACAATGAATTGAGGCTTCAGTATACTAATTATTCTGAAGATATAACTGTAGATGCCGTCAGGAGTATCGCTTATATGCAGCAATATTGGTCCTTTTATGTCGTTTATAAGCTCCTCCGGAATATATGGAAAATTAAATAAAGATAAAAATTCTTTGTAGAGATATTTCATTATATGCACGCAGTTTTTCCTCCTGCAACGTTAGAGTTTTGTGATATCGTTTGCTTATTCTGCGTTATTTCTTGCTCGTGATATAATATATTATATACAATATTTTCGGCTAAAGCAATAATGATAAAAGCCCCGCATACTATATTTTGCATGCAGGGCTTTTATTTATTTCATTTCGGTGATACCAGAATGATTTTGAGTTTGGTAAGCGACTAATACACAGCCTAATTCGCTTTCCATTTTTTTAATCTTCTTTTCCTGTTCATCTGTTAATTTCGCTATTTGCTGGTTCATACATACTCCTCGCAATTATTGATTTTACTGAATATTACTGCTGCTATATCTTTTATGACAAGCAACGGCTGTCTTTGAAAAAAAGATATACATTTAGTATTGCATATGTATTGAAAAATATTTTGCTTTTTTATTACATTTAGATTAACAAAAAGTTGAATGATATTAGCTGTTATTTTAAAAATATATAGCCTTTTTATTTAAAATTTTTCATGATATAATATTTTAATAAATATTGAAAGGTGGTGCATCTTGGATAAAGCCGCTGAATTTTTAAAAAAGTATTACGGATATGATAATTTCAGAGACGGACAGCGTGAAATCATAGACAATATTTTATCCGGCAGAGATGTGCTGGCAATAATGCCTACGGGCGGAGGCAAGTCTCTGTGCTACCAGATACCTGCCATGATTATGGACGGTACGGTGTTAGTTATTTCCCCTCTGATTTCTCTTATGAAGGATCAGGTCGATACGCTGCAGCAAATAGGAATACCTGCTGCATTTATCAACAGCTCCCTGACACTGCCGGAGCTCAGGAGAATAGTAAATGAAGCCGAAAACGGACGGTACAAGCTTCTGTATGTGGCGCCTGAAAGACTGGAGTCTGAAAGCTTTGCCGAGCTTATAAAAAATATTAAAGTTTCCATGATAGCTGTTGACGAGGCTCATTGTGTGTCTCAATGGGGACATGATTTCAGACCAAGCTATCTTCGCATCAGGAATTTAAGAAGTCTTTCCAAAGATAATCCTGTATTGACGGCATTCACCGCAACGGCTACGCCGGAGGTTAAGGGCGATATAATAAATTTAATAGGACTTAACAATCATTATGAAATAACAACCGGATTTGACAGAGAAAATCTGAAATTTGAGGTTGCCAGAACAAACGAAAAATTGAAATATGTGCTTGAATATGTACGAGAGCACAAGGGTAAGCCTGGCATAATCTACTGCTTGACAAGAAAGCTTACCGAGGAAGTATGCAGCCGTCTTGTCGGTGCCGGGTTCAATGCGGTCAAATATCATGCGGGGCTTGGGGACGGAGAAAGAAGCAGAAATCAGGATGACTTTCTCTTTGACAATGCAGGAATCATGGTGGCTACAAATGCTTTCGGTATGGGTATTGACAAGCTTGATATAAGGTATGTGATTCATTATAATATGCCGAAAAATATAGAATCATACTATCAGGAAGCAGGAAGAGCAGGGCGTGATGGAGAGGCCTCCGAATGTATTTTGCTGTTCAGCCCTCAGGATATAGTCATGAACAATTTTTTAATCGACAACGGCACCGCAGATGACATGGTAAAAGCAAATGAGTATGACAAGCTGAGGGATATGATAAACTACTGTAATACGGATAAATGCCTGAGAAAATATCTCATAAGCTACTTTGATTCAGAATACGACAGAGAAGAATGCAATAACTGCAGCAGCTGTCTCAGCGAGATAGAAAGCAGAGACATAACCGTGGAAGCACAAAAGATATTGTCATGCATATACAGGATGGGCGGCAGGTTTGGTGGCGGCCTTGTCATAGATGTGCTGAAGGGCAGCAGCGGACAGAGAATAAAATCCTTAAATTTTCATAAGTTAAGCACATATGGAATAATGAAGGATTATGACAAGGATGTACTGAGAGAAATTATTTCATACATGACTGCTGCCGGATACATAAATGTTGCGGGAGACAAATATCCTGTGCTTACCATATCGCCCAGCGGAATGATGGTTTTAAAAGGCCAGCAGCATGTTGCAATAAAGAAAGCGCTGCCTGAAAAGCAGGAGTCTGTAAAAACAAAAGGTAATAATTCCGAGTACAACCGTGATTTATTTGAAGAGCTGAGGATATTGCGAAAGGAAATTGCAGACAGGATGAGGGTTCCGCCGTTTATGGTGTTTTCAGATGCTTCACTCAGGGATATGTGCACTAAGTATCCTCAAACAAGAAGTGAGTTTCTGAAAATAAGCGGAGTAGGTGAAATAAAGGCGGAAAAATACGGAACCAGGTTCATGGATGTAATCTGCAACTATGCTGAAAAAAACAATATAGTACTCAATGCAGCTGATGAAGATGGAAATAAGGAAGAAAACCAAACAGAAACTGTGAAAATTTCAAGCTTTGAAAATGAGAGCTCAGAAAAAACTCAGAAAGAAGATACAAGGATAATCAGCTACAAAATGTACTTGGAAGGAAAAAGTATCCAAGATGTTGCCAAGGAAAGGGAGCTTAAGCTAATTACGGTGGAGGCTCATCTTGAAAGCTGTGCGAGGCTCGGATATGATATTGACTACAGGGATTTTGTGTCCGAAGAAAAGGAAGAGATTATTATAAAGACATACAAGGAAATAGGAGGAGATAAGCTGAAACCCATAAAAGAAGCTTTACCTCCCCATATAACATATACAGAAATAAAATTTGCACTTTGCAAGCTGCAGACCGGAGAAGAAAGAAAATGAGTAAATTATATGTGGTACCAACACCAATCGGAAATTTGGGAGATATGACGGAACGGGCAATTGAGACCTTGACGGAGAGTGATTTGATTTTAGCCGAGGATACAAGGCATACACAGAAACTCTTAAATGCATTCGACATTAAAACCAAGCTGATTTCCTATCATAAATTTAATGAAAAAAGCAGAAGTGAAGAAATTGTAAATGAAATTATTACGGAAAATAAAACTGTTTCTTTAGTAACCGACGCGGGAACTCCATGCATATCCGACCCCGGTTACGAGCTTGTAAAAAGTGCAAGAGAAGCCGGAATAGAGGTGGTAGGTTTAGCCGGCGCATCTGCTGTTACGGTAGCCCTTTCCGTATCGGGAATTGATACGGGACAATTTGCCTTTTACGCATTTCTTCCCAGAAAGAAAAGCGAGCTTGAAGCAGAGCTGAAAAAGATAAAAGAAAATCCCATCAGAACCTTTGTGCTCT
This sequence comes from Clostridiales bacterium, assembly GCA_003497505.1. Taxonomy (GTDB): domain Bacteria; phylum Bacillota; class Clostridia; order Tissierellales; family Sedimentibacteraceae; genus Sedimentibacter. The sequence goes on from DNNV01000323.1 coordinate 4,529, forward strand.
ACGAATCGCCGAAAAGAATAATAAACTTAATTGAAGCAATTGAAGAAGTCATGCCCAATGCTGTCATATGCGTGTGCAAGGAACTGACAAAGCTTCATGAAAGAACTTTCTACGGCACAGTTGACTCTGTACTCCGGCAGCTTAACAGCCACAGTGACGCCGAAAGAGGCGAGTACGTGGTTGTGGGATACAACAACGACTATGAGGAACAGGAACACGATAATACAAGGACAGGAATTCACGGCGTCTTGTTTGATAAGCTCATCAGCAAGGGCTATTCATTAAAAGAAGCTGTAAAGGAAGCAGTGGAAGAAGGAGTGGCATCAAAAAATGATGCTTATAAGGCTTCGCTGGAGATTAAGAAATTTTTTGAGGAATATAATTTGTAATTTCCTCGATTTATTGTGAACTTATTTCTATTGAATAAATAAATAAAATATTTGCATAACTAAAAAGTTGATGTTAGTATATAGAAATAACAAAGTGAGCAATTAAAATATATGAATGTCAGAGGTTTTGAAACATGTTAGGAACAATTGTAAATGCATTGGCTGTAGTGGCTGGCAGCCTTATAGGGCTGCTGTTTAAAAATGTTATACCGGAAAAAGTTGCGGACGCTCTGCTGAAGGCAGCGGGACTTGCTGTTATTACGGTTGGAATTCAATTGATGTTTGCGGGTGAAAACCTCACGCTGCTTATTATGTCAATAATTATAGGAACAGCCATAGGTGAGCTTATTAATATTGAAGGAAAACTGGACAACCTTGGTGCAATGGTGGAAGGTAAGATGAAGAACAAGCAAAGTAATATAGCGCTTGGATTTGTAACCTGTACGCTTATTTATTGCGTAGGCTCCATGGCAATAGTAGGCTCCATACAAAGCGGATTATCAGGAAATCATGAAATATTATTTTCCAAGGCTCTACTTGACGGTATTATGTCTATAACCATGACCGTATCAATGGGCATTGGTGTTATTTTTTCAAGCATAAGCATATTAATTTATCAGGGTACAATTACATTGCTTGCGCAATTCATGCAATCACTTTTAAGCGATGTGGTCGTGAGAGAAATGACATCCATAGGCGGTACTCTCATTATGGCAATTGGGCTGAATTTTCTTGAAATAAAACGCATTAAGGTAGGAAATATGCTTCCTGCTATATTTATACCAATAATATATTACTTAATATTTAGCTGAGGTGAGAAGTGGAGTGTAAGAAGTTAGCGCTGAATCCAATAATTATTATGGCAATAAGCCTTGGTTTTATAATAGGCTCTATTCTATTGTCAATTCCGCTTTACATAGGCTTTTTAGCTGGAATAGTATTGACTATGACGGTATTATTGAAAAGCGGTTATGAATTCCGTGATTTGCTGAAAACAATTGTGCATTCAGTGCTGGAAATTAAAAATCTTATAATTGTTATACTGTTTATAGGAGCAACGACATCCATATGGCTTTCCTCCGGTGTTGTGCCTTCGATTATGTATTATGGATTTGCATATATTGAAGGGGTGAATTTTTTATTTGCAGCATTTTTAATCATATCGGCTGTGTCCCTTTTTATGGGTACTGCTGTGGGAACTATGAGCACGGTTGGGATTTCTCTCAGCGGAATAGGAATGGGTCTTGGGATTCCACAGAGCCTTATAGTCGGCATGCTGGTATCGGGAGCATTTGTTGCTGATAAAATTTCACCGCTATCGGGGCTAATTAATTTGCTTATGACAACAACAGAAAAAAGCTATAAGGAAATATTCAGAAGCATGATTGTGACGCTTATTCCTACCATTATTATTACGGCGGCTATTTATTATGTAATAGGCATGAAGTATACATCGGGTGATTACGGGAATCTTCTTTTGTACAGGGAGGCAATATCCTCCGGATTTAATACATCTCCCTTCCTGCTTGTGCTGCCTGTGATTGTTCTTGGTCTGTCCATAGCAGGAATGAATTCAATTATTACATTTTCAATAGGTATAGCGGTTGGCTCTGTGCTCAGCATTGTTTTTCAGGGTGCTACTATAGGAATTATATTAAAATCAATTTTATTCGGATACCATGGAAATACACCATCAGAGGAGCTCAACAGGCTTCTTGTAAGCGGCGGAATGATTTCAATGGTTGAAGCTATTTTTATTGTTATTACGGCTATAGTGCTAGTGCAGCTTTTTGAAAAGGGAAATATTTTGATGCCGCTTATGGAGAAGCTGATTGGCGGAATTAATACGAAGATGTCACTGATTGCCAGAACGGGAATTGTCAGCACTCTGCTTACGGTGGCAACGTGCGACCAGACAGCTGGAATTATTCTGCCCATAAAAGTGCTGAAGAACAAATACAAGGAGATGGATTTGGATTTATCTGTGCTGACCAGAACAATTTCCGATACAGGAATAATTGTCGCTCCTCTGATGCCATGGAATATAAATTCGTTTCTGATTAAGCCCATAATGGGTATATCGGCTGCTCAATATGCTCCTTATGCGGTACTTTGCTACGTTTGTCCATTTGTAAGCATGTTTATAACATATATGTTGCTCAAAAGGAAGGGCACTGAACAATAAAGATAAATAAAAGCCTTATGCTTTATATAACAAGCATAGGGCTTTTTTAAAACAACAATCCTGCATTTCCTTATACTAATTCGCATTAAATCAGTTCCCTTGGAGCGGATTAGTATATACTGTTTTCCTATGTTGCGGACAAAGATTTGTACGCACTTTTAAATTAAAACAGTAT
>DNNV01000323.1:7516-8152 GCA_003497505.1 Clostridiales bacterium
ACTTTTAAATTAAAACAGTATTAAATAAGATTAATATTTTTCAATAAAGTTCATCAGTTCTGCGTTGAACTTGTCTCTTTCATCGTAAAAAGAGCCGTGACCGCTGTATTGGAAGGGAAGAAGTGTTGAATTCCTGATGCTTTTGCTCTGTATTTCTCCAAGTTCAAATGGAACGACTTTGTCGTGGATGCCATGGATAATCAGTGTTGGAACGTTTATAGTTTCCAGATCACCGAACAACTGCTCTCGTATCCACATGTTGGCAACCGCCGCAGTTGCCCATCCGGCTGCTTGCAGCCCCAATTTCAAAAACCATTGTGAAAAAGGCTGAGTTAGGTATTGAAAGAAAAATATTTCCCCGAAATTGTTGAGCATGTTTGGACGATCGTTATATGTGCCGTTGATAATGTCCGTCACTGTCGACTTATCAATTCCGTAAGGAAAGTTGGGAAGCTTTATAAGACTGGGTGCAGCAGCCGCAAAGAGCGCAAGCTTTGATACGCCGTATCCGCTGTGCCGGGACATGTATTTTATTGCAATGGCTCCTCCTGTGGAGTGCCCTGCAAGGACAAAATTCCTGAGATTCATTGATTCGACCACATATCTTACATCATCGGACAGGCGGTTGTAATTATA
>DNNV01000245.1:0-2921 GCA_003497505.1 Clostridiales bacterium
CTTGAAACGAATATTAATATAAGTAATGCTATATCTATATTAATTATTATTTCTTAAAACTAATTACGCTACAGTAACGTTGCTTGCCTGAGGTCCTTTTTGACCGTCAACAATATCAAAGTTTACTTTTTGACCTTCTTCAAGAGTCTTGAAGCCGTCAGATGCTATTGCAGAGAAATGTACGAAAACATCTTTGCCGTCATCGCAAGAAATAAAACCAAAACCTTTTTTAGAATCAAACCATTTAACTGTGCCTGTTTTCATTAGAAAAACCCTCCGATATTTAAAAAAGATACCTGTATTGTAACAGTTTTTTGTTTAAATTGCAATACATATTTATAGAAAAAAGTAAAATTTTTTCATTTTTGCAGTAGGCGGTGTTCAAGAGTTATTGAAAAATCAAAAGGCTGTGAAAATGTTTTTACAATGCAGCTTTTATAATAAAAACTGTATGAAATTACATTGAACTATCGACGGATTGTTAATACTTTAACCTTTTAAAATGAAGCCGCGGCATATATATATTTTTAATAATAAATTGAAAAATCTGCTAAGGTTTGATATAATTATCGGGTAATATTTTATTTTAACAGGGAAAATTAAATGGTGAACAAATGCTAAAACATTTTTTTAAGATTTTTTTTGCATCCTTCATATTGATATCGGTGATACTAATCACGTCTGCCGCAGGCTATATGCTTTTTTTTGACAAGGATATTGTAATCGGAGCGATGGTGCCTGCAGATACGGGCAAAAACAAGCAATTGGAATTTTACGAGTCGTCCACATTTGATTACAGTACGGATATCGGAAGGGCGGCGAAAAATACAAGAAGATTTAATGTGCTTGTTGTGGGGCTTGAAAATGTAAGAACAGATACTATAATGGTCGCAAGCTATGATATTGAAAACAAAACTGCAGATTTGATATCGATTCCAAGGGATACATATTTTCCGATAAATACCGGAGACAGCCCGGAACAAAAAAAGATTAATTCCGTCTATGCAAGAGAAGGGATAGAGTATCTTGTTCCGGCACTTGAAAAATTGCTGGGTATTCCTCTGGAGAAATATGTTATTGTGGATTACGAGGCCGTTGTGTCATGCGTAGACATTCTGGGAGGAGTTGAGGTGGATGTACCCTTTCACATGGTATATTCCGACCCATATGATAAACCCCCTCTGAATATAGACATACCGGAAGGGATTCAGGTACTTGACGGAAAACAATCATTGAATTTTTTAAGATACCGAAAGGGATATGCTAATCAGGATTTGGGAAGAATAAATGCTCAGCAGCAATTTATAAAATCAGCCATGAAAAAGGCGTTGGGATTAAAGCTTCCGGCCCTGATTAACGAAGCATATTCATATATGGAAACAAATGTAAGAATCACGGACATACTTGGTATGGCTGATGGGATCGCGGGATTTTCCCCAGAAAGCATCAGCATGAATACTTTGCCCGGGGAGGAAATGCCTCTGGAGGGATTATCCTTTTTCATTCCTGATGAGGATGCTATAAAAAATATGGTCAATGGAATGTATAAAACAGAAAAGACGGAATAAAAAACTTATAAATTATTTGTATTAATGAAAGGCGGCATATATGAAACATTTTTTCAAGGTATTCATAACATCACTTATATTATTTTCATTGGTTGCGACCGCAGGAATTTTTACATATGTAAAGTATTTTTCGCCGGAGCATATTGCGGAAGCAGAGCCAGGTAATGATGACGATGAAGATGATGACAACATTGACAAAGAATCAGAAACTCCTCTGGAAAAGGCAATGCGTGAGAGCAATCGCATCAACGTGCTGGTAGGAGGCTTTGAGGGACCAAGATCGGACACAATCATGCTGGCGAGCTTTGATAGAAAAACAAAGGAAGCCTCGATAATATCTATTCCGCGAGATACCTACTATTACAGAGAAGCATATGGAAGATACGAAGATACACAAAAAATCAATGCTGTTTACGGAACAAACAAAGAAGACGGCATGAAGGCTCTTACTAAAGCGATTGCGGAATTGACAGGAATCCCTATACACAACTATGTTAAGGTTGACTATAAGGGAGTACGAGCTGCAGTGGATGCAATAGGTGGTGTGGAGGTTGATGTAAAATTTAACATGGTTTACTCTGACCCATATGACAATCCGCCGCTGTATATCAATATTCCTGCACGGACAAAAATTATTTACGGTGATAAGTCAGTTGAATTTCTCCGTTACAGAGCGGGATATCCTGACGGCGACCTTGGACGAATAAAGGCACAGCAGGGATTCATGAAATCTGCTATTAAAAAGTCCTTGAGTCTCAAGCTGCCAAGTGTTATAAGTGCGGTATACCCGTATGTTGAGACGGACTTGACTCTTACAGATTTACTTGGACTGGGAAAAGACGCAATCGGATTTTCTATGGAAAATCTTGATACGATAACATTACCGGGAGCGGCCAAAACAATGGGTGGATTATCATTTTATATAGTTGACGGTGAAAAGACAACGGAGCTGTTGTACGGAATGTACGGCATAAACCTGTCTGCGGCAGCGGATGAGGAAGTACAAAGCAACTAAAATATTTTATTTGGAGGTAGTATGGATTCATTGCTTCGCGATACCTATGCAGAAATAAATCTGGACAATATAGCATACAATGTGCGTAAAATTAAGGAGGTAGCCGGAGAAGGAGTCGCTGTTGCGGCAGTTGTAAAGGCTGACGGATATGGTCACGGTGCCGTAAATATCGCCGAAACAATTATGGAAAACGGAGGAGACTATCTCGCCGTTGCCACATTGTCCGAGGCTCTTGAGCTCAGAAGGCGCTATGTCGGCTACAATATACTTATTATGGGATATACTCCTGACGAATATTTAAAGCATGTAGTCGAGAATAATATTACACAGACGATTTT
>DNNV01000245.1:3016-3970 GCA_003497505.1 Clostridiales bacterium
ATTTTTTCTATGAGACAAGCTCGTATGCTGAATGAACTGGGCAAGGAGTTTTCAGTCGTGCCTAAAGTGCATATAAAATATGATACGGGTTTTAACAGGCTTGGCTACAAGGATGCTCCAGAAAGCACCGATGAAATATACGAGATTTTTTCTCTGGACAACCTGGTGGTTGAAGGCATATTTTCTCATCTTGCTCTGGCGGGTAGGGAAGAGGATGATATCCAGTATAATAAATTTATCAGTGCGGTTAACAGGATTGAGGAAAAAGGCGTATCATTTAAGTACAAGCATATATGCGACAGTATTTCAGCAATTGACTATCCCAAGTACAGGCTGAATATGATAAGACCCGGTGCTATAATATACGGACTTAAATCTTATCATGATGATTCTGTTGTATTTAAGCAGGCAATGACCTTCAAAACGAAAATATATCATATCAAGACCCTTGAAAAGGGTGAAGGTGTAAGTTATGACTATCTGTGGAAGGCAGAGAAAAACTGCATTGTAGGAACGCTGCCCTTCGGTTATGCTGATGGTTATCCCAGAAATCTGAGAGATAAAGGATATGTTACGATCTGCGGCAAAAAAGCACCCATTATTGGTGTTATATGCATGGACCAGTGTATGGTCGATTTAACAGATATACCTGAAGCTCGTGTAGGAGATGAGGTTGTGATATACGGAGACGGAACAGGAAACACAGCTGATATTCATGAAATTTCACAGCTTGCGGGTACAAATAAAAATGAAATAGTATGCAGGATTACAAGACGAACTCCCAGGGTATATATTAAGGACGGAAAAATTTATAAAATTATAAATTATTTATTATAGGAGACAGAATGGATATTCAAAAGAGAGTTAATGAGATTTACGGGGATATTGTTGACATCAGGAGAGATTTCCATAAAAATCCTGAGCTGAGCCAGAAAGAATTCAGAACACAAAAGA
>DNNV01000243.1 GCA_003497505.1 Clostridiales bacterium
AGCTCATGAGCACGGAATTTTGGTAGGATGGGATTGATGCCGCTCAATAGGCAGTGTGCCTCATGATTTTAAAAAGCTTGATGCTGATTTTGCGGTGTGGTGCAATTATAAGTACTTATCAGCCGGACCTGGTGCAATTGCCGGGATATATATAAACAGGAAACACTTCGATAAAGAACCGGGTCTTGCAGGTTGGCAGGGAAATGCTAAGGCGACACAGTTTTTATTAAAACAGACCTTTGAACATGCTAAGGACGCCGGCGGATGGCTCATTGGAACTCAACCCTTGTTCTCCATGGCTCCTCTGGAAGGAGTTTTGAAATTATACAACGAAGTTGGAATGGATAAAATAAGAGAGAAATCTTTAAGTCTTACAGATTATCTGATGTTTTTAATAGACGAAAGGCTATCTAAATATGGCTGCAACATTGGAAATCCACGAGAAGCAAGCAGACGTGGCGGCCATGTGGCACTTGAACATCCTGAAGCCTACAGAATATGTCTTTCATTAAAGGAGCATAATGTAATTCCGGATTTCAGAGAGCCAAATGTAGTTCGCCTGGCACCCGTTGCCCTTTATGTAACATTTGAGGATGCTTATAAATTAGCAGATATTTTAGAGGATATTTTATCTAATAAAAAGTATGAAAAGTTTACCTCAAAACGCGAAATGGTTGTTTAGTATCGAATAATAGATTTGAAGGAAAGAGCTTTTGGCTGTGTGCCAATAGCTCTTTCCTGACTGTGATTTCCAAAGCATGCAACCACCGGGAGCTAATACTTTAAATTACTTTTTTAAGAAGAACCTTACAGCAACAAATGCAATGATAATCAATGCTATTGCATACATATACGTTCTTCCGCCGCCGCTATGGGAAATAAGAACTGCCGTCGGCCCGTCGGCGCTTCCTATTATTCCAATGGAACTAATGTTTCTTGTGGAAAATCGATAAAATGCAAAGCAAGCTGTCAATATTGCTAAAACAGTTAAAAGTGCCGGTTTTTTTATATTCATAATATGTCCTTTCATCAATATATTTACGGAAGGTGTTATAAATCGAAAATTGATAGCTGCGGGTTCTTGTAGCTGCCTTTATATGTATTGATAATATCGTCCATTCTGTAAATTATGCCGTATTTAGTGCATTCCTCTTTAAATATCTGCTTCAGGTATTTTCCGTTGAGGGAATTGCATACATATGAGTTTCCGAATTGTCTTATGTATCTTTGCTTTATTCCGGGAAATTTTTCGTCAAGTTTATGGTAAAACCAATCTCTTTGGTTCTGTCTCAGGGTTACGCCGAAAGACGGAAATATGAATTTAGCACCGCTTTCATATGCTCCCTTCACTATGTTCCTTATGTTTTCCTCTGAGTCCTCTATGAAGGGCAGTATTGGCATCATCAGTATTCCTGCAAACAAGCCGTTTTCTGAAAGCTTTCTGATTGCCTCAAACCTCCTTGAAGAAACAGAGACATTGGGTTCAATTTTTCTGCACAGCTCATCATCGTACGAGGTTATTGTAATTTTTATTATAACCGGGGAATGAGCCTGTATTGACTTGAATATATCTATATCTCTTGTAACAAGGTCGCTTTTGGTCGCGATTGCAGAGCCGAATTTATATTTATCTATGAGATGCAGCGCACTTCTCGTGAGAGAGTGCATATTTTCAAATGGATTATAGGGATCGCTCATGGCTCCCGTGCCTACTACTCCTGTTTTTCTCTTTGATTTTAATTCGCGTTCAATTAAAGCAAGAGAATTTTCCTTTGCTCTCACTTCGTCGAAGTTTTCTACACGGTAGCATTCGCTTCTGCTGTCGCAATAAATACATCCGTGACAGCATCCCTTGTAAATATTCATATTGTAGTTAATACCAAACCAGCGATTATCATCGCTGTAGCCGGATATGATTGTTTTTGCCGGTATGAATTCCATAGTCCTGTCATTTCCTTATTATTTCTGTATGGACAGAATATCCTCGCATCTGTCATTCATGTAGACATATGAATCATAAACACCCTGATTATAGAATTCTGTGGCCAATTCATCAATAAAAAAATCCAAAATCATAGCTGAAGCCAGGTCCCCTAATTCCTCATCTCTTTCATTTGAAAAATAGTTCTTGATGGCCTCAATCATATATTCCTTTTTTTCCTGAGTCAGTTTAATTTTATCATTCTTTTTCATAGAAACCTCAATTATTCTTTGCTTATTTCTTCAAGTCTTTCCTTCAGATAATTCAGTACCTCATCTTTTTTCTGAGGTTCATCATGTCCTAGGACATATATATCAAAATCAATTTCTTCAAGCATGTTAATCATGTTTTTGAGCTTTATTCCATCATAATTTCCGTTGTTGTAATAGAAATCTTCACAGTCTGCATCTCCAACAAAAAGAGCTTTCTCTTCTGGGATATACACAAATACCGAATCATCGGAGTGAGTTGCGTCAACCTCTGTTATTACACAGTGGATGCCTCCAAGGTCAATAATTAATTTTCCTGTAAATTCAATATCTGCAGGTACCACCTTTATATCGTTGCGATTTTTATATTCAACCTTGATGCATTGGTCGCACATTTCAATGTCTTCTCCTGTTTCCAGGCGTTTTTTCATATCGGAATCAGACCATTTCCACTGCATAACCTCTTTCAGCCTTTTATTTGTAAGGTGACCGGCTATTGTTTTACCTTCCGCTGCGTGCATGCCGAAGGTATGGTCCCAGTGCCAGTGAGTAATTACTGTATA
>DNNV01000077.1 GCA_003497505.1 Clostridiales bacterium
ACGACGCTCTTCCGATCTCAATAAAGAGTACAGAACATTCAGTGAATATATGAAAAACAATGAAACCCTACTCACCGCTTCTATGGAAGACTATCTTGAAATGATATACAGGCTTTCATCCAAAACAGGATTTACAAGGATTAATGAACTATCGGAAGCCTTGAATGTCCATCCCCCTTCCGCCACAAGAATGGTTCAGAAGCTTGGAGATCTGAATTTATTGAAATATGAGAAGTACGGTGTAATTCTGCTTAAGGATGAGGGCAAATTTTTAGGCAGCCTACTTTTGAAAAGGCATAATACAATTGAATCATTTTTGCGTATAATGGGCATACCGGAAGATATACTTCTAAAGGAAACCGAAAAAATCGAGCATACCATAAGCGAGTACACAGCCGAATGCTTTGAAAAATTCATATTTTTCATTGAACTGCATCCGGACATTTCAGAAAAATTTAGTGAATTTAAAATTTCCTGCACAGACTTCTCCAAAGGATATTTGTAATTTTTAAGCATTATTTTCCAATTATGTGTTGTAATAACATTGCAGATAATATATAATTTAAAAAAACGTTTCCATATCTGCGGAGGTTGTATGTTTTCCAAAATAAAAACCTGTGTTCTTTACGGTCTTGAGGGATATGTAGTTGACGTAGAAACGGACCTGTCCGGCGGATTGCCAAATTTCAGCATAGTGGGTCTCCCCGATGTATCCATACGCGAATCCAAGGAAAGGGTGCGCTCTGCGTTGAAAAACAGCGGCTTCGGATTTCCCGTTAGCAGAATAACCGTTAACCTTGCTCCGGCAAACCTGAAAAAGGAAGGCAGCCAAATTGATCTTCCTATTGCAGTAGGTATATTGTCGGCAAACAAGGACATTAAAAATAATATTGATGATAAAACCTGCATTATAGGTGAACTTTCTTTAGACGGAAATATTACAAAAATCGACGGAGCTCTTCCCATGGTTATTTCTATGCGTGAAAACAGATTCGAAAGAGTTGTTGTTCCCGTAGAAAACAGGGATGAATGCGGTGCCGTTGACGGTATAAATATAATACCTGTTGGAAACATCAAGGATTTGGTCAATTACTTCAATGGCTCGTTAATCATAGAAGCGTACAGAACCGAATACGGCAGCTTCGAAAATACAGATTTATCCGAGGTTGACTTCTCCGAAATAAAGGGACAACCCGCCATGAAAAGGGCTGTTGAGATAGCTGCTGCCGGAATGCACAATATATTGCTCTTAGGCTCACCGGGAGCTGGAAAAACAATGATTGCACAAAGAATACCTTCCATACTCCCCGATCTTACATTTGAAGAATCCCTTGAGGTTACGAAAATATACAGCATAGCAGGCCTTTTAACCGAAAACGGGTTAATAAAAAAGAGGCCGTTTCGCTCTCCGCATCACACATCATCCCGCGCTGCCATAGCCGGAGGAGGTTCAAAACCAAGTCCGGGAGAGGTATCACTTGCACATTACGGCGTGTTATTTCTCGATGAGATACCCGAATTTCCCAAAAGTGTCATAGAGGTCTTAAGACAGCCAATGGAAGACGGCAGGATTTCAATTTCAAGGGCTAACGGATCTTTTACATTCCCCGCTAAATTCATGATGATTGCAGCCATGAATCCATGCATCTGCGGTTATTATGGAGATCCAGCCCATGAATGCTCGTGCAGCAGGAGCCAGATTGACAGGTATTTAGGGAAAATATCGGGACCGCTGCTGAACAGGATTGACATACAAATTGAGGTCTCGCCTGTCAAATATGATGACCTGAAAAACGAAAGTTCTGAAGAACCTTCATGCGAAATTAAAAAGCGGATTACAAAAGCAAGAGATATTCAGAAAAGCAGGTATGCGAATACAGGAATACTCACCAATTCGGAGCTGAGTGGCAAGTATATTTCAAAATACTGCAAAATAGATGAGGAATCAGAACTACTTCTAAAGGAAGCATTCGAAAGACTCGGTCTGAGCGCGAGAGCATACGGGAAAATTCTTAAGGTTGCCAGAACCATAGCTGACTTGGAAGAAAATGAATTCATAGAATGCAGACATGTAGCCGAGGCAATACAATACAGAAGCTTAGACCGTAAATACTGGAGGTGAAAAATGGACAGGCTGAATATAAATCAAAAAACAATAGCATGGCTCAATTCTGCAAAAGGAATATCAAATAAAAAAATTGAAAAACTCATTGATTATTTCAACGGAAATCCCGAATACATATGGGACAATTTTGAGAGTGAGAAATTTAATTTATCAATTTTAAAGCCTGAAACTATAAGTTTTCTTATAAACACAAAAAACAGCTTTGAAGAAAGGCTGCTTAAAAGGCTGAACGATGAGAAAGCAAGTCTTATAACAATTTTCGACGAATGTTATCCGAAAAGATTAAAAGAAATTGATGGAGCCCCTGCCATCTTATATTATAAGGGAACTTTGGACGGAATTGATAATTTATCAATATCTATAGTTGGTTCACGGAAGGCTACTTCATACGGAAAATGGGCGGCAGAAAAATTCGCCTCAGAGCTTGCCACCTTCGGTGTCAACATAGTAAGCGGGCTTGCCGCCGGAATAGATTCTATCGCTCATAGGTCAGCTCTGAAATCAGGGGCTAAAACCGTAGGAATCATAGGCTGTGGAATAGATATCATCTATCCTAATTTCAACGAAAGACTGTATTCGGAGCTGGCGGAAAAAGGCGGTGCTGTAATTACGGAATATCCTTTCGGAATGCAGCCTATGCCCAATAACTTCCACGACAGAAATCGCATAATAAGCGGCTTATCCGATGGCGTACTGGTTATCGAAGCTCAGGAAAAAAGCGGAACGCTTATAACAGCAGGCCATGCAGCAAACCAGGGCAAAGAAATATTTGCTGTACCCGGCAACATTGACAGCCTGTACAGCCGCGGAACCAATTCTCTCATAAAAGACGGAGCGAAACTCACAATATCCATCGACGACATTATCGAAGAAATTCCAGAACTTAGAAAAAGAGCAGCTGTTAAGAGCAAATGCATGTATTTTCAACAAATTACTGATGAAAATGAAATAAAAATCATTAACTGTCTTCGCTCGGGGAGCAAAACGGTCCACGAAATAATCGA
>DNNV01000373.1 GCA_003497505.1 Clostridiales bacterium
CGATCTGCTTAGCACTTGCAGATATTGAAGATAATTGGGAAACTACTCATATCCTTATCCATTTAACTTCCTCATCATCTGGAAATATAGATAAACAAATCCTTGAAGATGAAATATTACGTGTAACAGGCGATAATGAAAGTAATTGGCATACTACAAATGATAGATATAATGGCAGGGATTATAAATCTAGAGATAGTTTTTGGGCAGATGTGCAGAGATTTTTATCTGAGGCTCAGATAATTTATAATGATGATTCTGCCTCTCAATTACAAATTGATATAGCAGCTGATAATCTTAAGTCTGCTATATTAAAGCTTATACCTGCAACCAATGTTAATACCACGGAATTATATGAAGAGATTAATATTACTCCAAAAAAACCGTTAATATATCCTGATTATACAACAGCAGCTTGGATGGAATACAACTTAGCAAAATCAAGTGCACAGGAATTGCTTAAATCATTGTATGATGATGAAGGGAAGCCTACGGCTAAAAACCAAAGCTCAAATACAGATTTGCTTAAAGAAATTGAGAATAAAACATCAAATTTGAGGACAGTGCGGAAATCCATGGATCCTTTGCTGGATATTGATGATACGGGAGATGTAAAGGTAAAATATGATTCCTTAAGAAATCTTGTAAGAGTGTATCCTTCCGAAAATATAAGTGCTTCTTTATATACTGATGAAAGCTATGCAAATTACCTCGAAGCATACAAATCAGTAAAAAATTATTTGGATAAAACACCTGCCCAATCCGGAGAAGTGGGAAAAAAGCAATACGATGAATTAAAAAGCCTTTATCTTAATCTTTGGAGAGGAATTCACGGATTAAAGGATAAGAAGGAAAGTGTAACCGTTACTGTAAAGGTTGTGGATACTCTTGGTGTACGTTCAGGAAGTAGTCTTAACCGGCGTTCAGGAATACACAGCATCGTATTAAACGGTGAAGCAAAAACCCTTGATGCTGCTATTGACAGTCTGGATGATGAAGTTTTGTCATCATACAACTATGATATAGATAACTACAGCAATTATTTATATGCTACGTCTATCAATGGAATTTTAAGCACTGGGGGGCTTAGCGGAAGAGGTATTGCGCCCTTGAAATTCAGGTCTCCTGAGGTAAAAAGTCCCTCTTTACCGCCGGATTACTACCAGGTTCAGCTCCATGACGGGGATGTAATAACTCTCGCATTTCTTGATCAACCTACTGTTCCCGGTTCGGCAGGAGCAGGGCATGATGCCGTTGCAGAAGAGAAATTTTATGAATATTACAGACATGCATCCTTGATTCACAAGGGAAATATACCTGTATCTGCAATCGAAGTTCTGGAGGGTGAGGAACTGAATTTGTCGGCGATATATGCCATGCCTCACATAAGTACCTATTCTGCAGGCAGGACACATCCACTCTCCGGTGCAACCTTATTTGTAAGCACTCCCGCTGAAGACATTGCTCAGATTACTCCTGCTGGAACGAACACAGGTGTTATTTCTGACGAGGGCGGAAATATTGTATACGGCTTTTATGAGCCGGGATATTATACTCTGAGTATTCATGACCTTGGTAAAAATGAGCTGAATAAAAAGGTTGTACCCGGTATTACCATAGGTGATACGATTTATGTGCATGTAATTAAGGCTACACCGGAGCAGCTTGAAAAAACAAGGCAGGATTTAAAGGACAGGCTTCAATCACTGTATAACACATATCCTGAAGCATTCTTCACGGCAACTGACTGGAATAGTATTAATAATCTTTTCAATACAGGTATGGCAGATGTGTCAATTGTTTCGGATATAAAAACAATGAAATCGAAGTATGACGTTGCGTATAATGGTATATCTGAAATACATAAGAGAGTTATAGATGAAAATGTTGCTTTACTATCAGGATTCCGTTCAATATTGTTGCGTCTGCCTGATGATGCTTCCCTGCTTGGAAAGAGCGGTGAATTTTTAGCAAAAGGAATGGTAGAACGCTACGCAGCTATGACTGATCATCAGAAAAGCATATTGACGGGTATTGAAACTAATAAGTATAAAGCTGTTAAAGCAGCATACGAAAAGGGTCTGCCGGAGCTTGCACCTTATGAGCTTAAGCTTAAGCTTGAAGCTGATTCAGAGGAAGCAAAAGCAGCTCTTGAGGATATGATTATCAATATTCAGGCAAACGGAAAAGAAACGGATACATTGTACAAGTATGGTGTTACGGTGAGAAATATCGAGGCTAAGACAGCAGGTAGGATGATGGTCACGTCTGTTGCAACCAGCCCGTCTGCCATAGAAGAAGAATTGTACTCTGAGGTAAGCACTGGTGCTGCAATGAGAGCACTTGCAGTTGCAACTGATGTTTTGTATGCATCAACTGCATATCCCGACAACTATGTATCATTTGCACCAAGCATTGACAGGTTTGTGTACAATATATCCGGAAATACAACCGGAAACAACTGGATTATAATCGATGATGATGAAAGTTTTGATAATACTCTAATTAAGGGAAGAACGGTACTTATTACGGGAATACCTTATGAAATAAAGAGTATTGAGGTATCAGGAATAGATTCATTGAATTATGATGACTATAAAGCAGGCACACAGGTATTTCCTAATGCACAAAATAACTTTATAATGCCATACAGTGATGTGGAGATTGTAGTTAAATGGGGATCTGTTGATGAAAACGCAGATCCTGAAACAAATCCTGAACTTGCAATTGCCAAGGCAACTGCCGTCGCTGCCGTTAAAAATGCATTTTCTCAATACAAGAGCAACGAATATACAGATAACGGATGGAGTAAACTGCTTGCGGCAAGAGATATTGGAATTGCAGAAATAAATGCTGCAAAGACTATGGAAGATATATCGGCAGCGAAAGACAGAGCGATTTTAGCCATGGAAGCAGTTGACAAGAAAGTAATAATCGGAGAGATACCTGATTTTGGTAAGAAGCTGGGCACTGTAGATGTGTATGTGGAAAACACAACATTCCCGGGAGGTGCATTTAAAGGTAGTATAATAAGTGAACCTGGCTTTGAATATGCCGAAAGAGACACCATGATGACCGTCGTGCTGAGAGCATTGCAAATGAATGGCTTTAGTTGGACCGGTCAGGGAGGAAAAAATCAGAACAGTGAATATGACTATACCATAGAGTATATTGCAACCATTGTAAAGAACGGCCACTCCATGGGAGAATTCAGCGGTGAGCCGGGCTCAGGATGGATGGGAACATTAAATGATTTCTTTGTAAATGAAGGCTTCCAGCACTTCAGACCTTCTAACGGGGATGAAATACGTGTTATGTTTACACAGAATTTAGGTGAGGACCTTGGGGGTACCTGGGGAAATTCGGATACATCTCTGAAGGGCTTGGAAGTGAGCGGAGGAAAGCTTTATCCGACATTTGATTCGAGAAATCATGCTTATACGTTGATGGTGCCTTCATCCACCGGTAGAGTTAAGGTCACGCCCACCGCCTCAAACAAAAATTATCTTATAAAGATATTCCTGAATGATAAGGTTACAAGCAACAAGGAAGGTGCATCCTTCTATAAAAGAACTCAGAATATACCCGTAAAGTCTGGCGATTATATCAACATAGGCGTAGGTGAATATGCATGGCCTTCCATGAACAATCAGGAGACGGAAGCACGCAACTACACCGGTTCATGGTACAGGCTTGATATAATATCCCCTGATAAGGGTGCAGACAGGGTGGTTTCCCTGATAGATGCTTTACCGTCTGTCAAGCGAATAGATTTATCTCACGAGGGTGAGGTGAAGAGTATAAGGAGTATATACAATGCTCTTACATCTTCTGAGCAGGCAAGGGTCATTAACATAGAAAAGCTTAAGGAAGCAGAAGCGAGAATTGAATTTGTAAGGCAGATAGAAAATGTTAAAACACTTCTTGGGAAGATACCGTCGGCGTCAAAAGTAACTCTTAAGGATAAGGAAGCAGTCTTGGCGGCAGACGCAGCATACAAAAAACTTACTGATGAGCAGAAGCTGTACATAACGGTAGGAGACGTTAAAAACTATAATGATGCCATTGACCGTCTCACAGAATTGGGAGCTTTCAACTCTGGCAGTGCTCCGACCAAGATTGTGGGAAGCGATGCAGTTCTGGCAATAGAAGGCGGGACCATAGATGTGAAGGCTGAAACAAAGGTTGTGAACAAAGAAGCAACCTCAAAGGTAACCGATAAACAAATAAAGGACGCTATTGCGGAGGCAGAAAAATCTGAGGATGTAAGCAGCATTACAATTAAGGCTGAAACAAAGGAAGAGGTTACAAAATCCACAGTAGTTGTTCCAAAGAGCTCTGTAACAGAGATTTCTGGAGCAAGGCTTGATTTGAAGGTTGAGACACCGGTAGGAATAATTTCAATACCTGAAAAGGCTCTGCCTGAAATAGCAAGACAGGCACAGGGAAGCAGCGTGGAAATAGTGATAGAAAAAATGACTCCTGATAAGCTGACTGATGTACAAAAAGACGTTACGGAAGGCAGTACGGTCTATGATATAAGCATAATAAGCGGCGGGAAGCGCATATCCTCATTTGGAGGGCAGATAATTACCATCTCACTTCCGTACCAGCTGAAGGAAGGGCAGATTAAGGGCAAGGTGACTGTATGGTATATGAACGACAAGGGAGAGCTTGAAAAGATAAGCTGCAAGTATGATGAAAAAAAAGGACTTGCAACCTTTGCAACGGACCACCTGTCATACTATGTGGTGGGCTATGACAACAGCATAAGCTTTGTTGACGTAACAGAAAACGACTGGTTCTACGAATGTGTAATGTACGCCGTGGGAAAAGGCTTATTCTCAGGAACGGGAGAAAATAACTTCGGTCCTAACATGCCTATGACCAGAGCAATGCTTCTTACGGTGCTTCACAGACTGGAAGGAAAGCCTGCTGCATCTAAGGGGGCAGCCTTCTCAGACGTACCTGCAGGACAGTGGTACACTGATGCGGTAGCATGGTCTTCGGAAAAGGAAATAGTAAAGGGAATAACTGAAACAGAATTTAAACCTGAAAGCAATATAACAAGGGAGCAGCTGGCAGTGATGCTGTACAGATATGCATCCACAAAAAATATGGCATCAGATGAAGGCGGAAGCATAGATTCCTTTACAGACAAGGACAAGGTAAGCGGCTGGGCAGAAACAGCGGTAAAATGGGCAGTAGGCAAGGACATAATGACAGGAAGAACAAACGGAAGCCTTGACCCATCCGACAGTGCGACAAGAGCCGAAGTAGCCGCAATGCTGCAAAGATACATTGAGAATGTAAAATAGAACAAATACAAACAAAAATGCTGACACATACTGTGTCGGTATTTTTGTTTAACAAAATCTACATTCAATGCGCATTAATAATCATACACTTTACGAACAATGATTAAAAACATTTCAATGTGAAATTATTTATAAAACCCGCAGACGCAGAGTTTTTCTTTTTCTACCTATACTACTATATAGCATTAACTACGAATTTTTATTGATTTATTTTCTAATCTCGCGCAATCATGCCTGTTTCCGGTGTCCTAATAAAAGTCACTTGCGGCGGATTTGTTGATATGGTATACTTTTCATTATAGCAACTGAATATTTGTAAGCTGGTTTAATGCAAATGTATTAATTAAAAGGGAAGCTGGGTGTAATTCCCGCACGGTCCCGCCGCTGTAAGAGTGTAGTCATTTTTAAAATGTCACTGAGAAATCGGGAAGGCGAAAATGATGCTGATGCTCGAGTCAGAATACCTGCCTGCTTATATGCAATAATTCTACGGGCGATGGAATGTTGTAATCATACGGAATTATTTCTGTGTTTTTATTTGCATTGTCCTCTTGAAAGTTCAAGGGGGTTTTTTGGTTGATTGAACAATTGCTTTTGGAATGAACAGAGTATTCGTGTTGACGTGCGAATTGGGAAAGAGAAGGAGGATTTATTATGAAGGAATATAATAGAATGAAAGAAACATTGATTAAGTTTATGCTGATAACCTTTGGGGCATTAGTGTATGCTATGGGGATTGCAATATTTTTGGACCCCAACAACCTTGCGCCTGGAGGTACAACCGGGATTGCAATAATTATAAACAGCATTACGGGATTGAAGACAGGTACTCTTGTTTTTCTTATTAATATCCCCATATTGATATTCGGATGGTGGAAGTTCGGGATTAAATTTATTTTATCGACCATGTATGTCACTGTCGCGTCATCATTTTTTATGAATCTAATGAACGAATACATCATATTGAAATATGGAGTCATAACCCATGATTTGCTGCTGTCTGGTGCTGCTGGAGGTTCTCTTATGGCAATGGGAATGGCAGTTGTATTCAGGCAGGGTGCCACAACCGGCGGAACAGATATAATAATCAGGGCCCTGAGGCAAAGATACAAGCATGTGCGAAGCGGAACTATATTTATTATTACGGATGCTATAATTGTATCAGCATCGGCTGTTATACTGAGAAATGTGGAGATAGCATTGTACGCTGCAATCACTATTGTTATCAGCAACTACGTGCTGGACCTTGTTCTGTACGGAGGAGACAGCGCAAAGCTGTTATATATAATAAGCAACAAGCAGGAACAAATAGCGAAAAGGATACTTGATGAAATTGATATAGGAATTACATATTTAAAGGCCGAGGGGGCATATTCAAAAAGCGATAAAAAGGTTATTATGTGTGTGTGCAGGAAGTATAATTACACGAAAATCAGAGAAATCGTAAGAGAAGAAGACATAGACGCGTTTTTCATAGTGTCCGGTGCAAACGAGGTGTTCGGAGACGGGTACAAGAGCTATCTGACAGAGGAAATATAGGCGGGAAGCAGTATTACACCGGCATTGAGCTGTCGGTGTTTTGTAAAATTAAGGCTCATCTTACCGCTCCTTTTTATTATTTATCATAATGTCAGTCAAATTTAATGTTTCTGTGGTTATTGATATGGAGTGTGGAGACACAAAAGATGCGAGTCTGTCACTGTTAAGCCATAAAGGATAAGCCAGATACATACTGGATGATAGTGATGCAGACAATGGACTATTTATGCGGATAGTACTTTACATATTGACAACCACTAAAGGCGCGTGGTACTATTCGGTTGTAAGTAACTGAATATGACGAATTAAGTGCCGAAATTGATATTTCGGGAAAGGGAATCAGGTGAAAATCCTGAGCGATACGGTCACTGTAATCAGACTGCTACACTCGATAACCATTGCACTGGATGTGT
The DNA here is from genome assembly GCA_003497505.1 of Clostridiales bacterium. Taxonomy (GTDB): domain Bacteria; phylum Bacillota; class Clostridia; order Tissierellales; family Sedimentibacteraceae; genus Sedimentibacter. The sequence goes on from DNNV01000373.1 coordinate 7,271, forward strand.
GAGAAGGTGAGTAAAGCTATAGTCTGAAAGTCAGGAAACCTGCTTAATTTTATAGATATTTCTTCCGATTAAAGATAGTCTAACAAATCCATAATGATTCTGTTAAAGTCTGCTTTTTTGAAGCAGGCTTTAATTTTATATAGAAAAGCTATACGTTTT
>DNNV01000313.1:0-5488 GCA_003497505.1 Clostridiales bacterium
CTCACGGTTGTTTCAGATATATAAAGCTTATCGGCAATTTCTCTGGCACTGAATCTGTCTCTGGCAAGTGCCGCAACTTCACGCTCTCTTGGAGTCAGCGGCGAGCTGTAAGATAAAACTGCTTTCTTTATGGCAGCCACTCCCTTTGCCTGACGTTTACCAAGGGCTATCAGATCACGAAAACCTTTCTTATCCGTGACAGAAGCCTTTGCCGATTCCAAAAGCGGGTGCAATGAATTTATCTGCTGCGCCAGCGGAAGATAAACCTTATCCGGCAGTGCTATGTTAAGAGCGTGATTCAGATATTCCTGAGCCTCACTGTGGTTCCCGTCGTTAAGCTTAGCAATTGCAAGGTATTTAAGATTGTATAACTTGGTCATCGCATACTTTATCTTTTCATTTTCATTGTTATATGTATCTGAGAAAAAACTTGAAATTCCGTAGAATTCATTATAACGCCGCTCCATGAGCAAAATTTTCATATAAAGAATCTGAGCGTGAGGAACAACAGGAGCATATAGAACCTTTTTCATGCTTTCAATATCCATAATCCACGGTGCAACCCCTTCATTGACACCAAGAATAAGACTTATGACGGAAAGGCATAAATCCGCCATATTCTTCAAATATAAATTCGTACTTTCTTTTTTATAGTTTTTTATATTGTTCACAGCTGTTAGATATTTATTTGCATCCCCCCTGAGTATGGCAATTCTGGCAAACATCAGCTCTGCGCATATGCATATGCCGATATGGCTGGTACCTCGCGCACTGTAGAGAGCCTTGTGGCACAAAATTTCCGCTTCATCCTCTTCGCCCCTCATGAGCATTGCCTCAGCCCTCATAATGCTTACCGGACCCACTCCCTGGATGCCAATACTTCGGTATAACACTTCTCCTTCATCAATCTGACCAAGTATATTTTCAAGTTCACCCGGCTCTCTCCAAAACATATCCAGAGAAGACGGTGACGAAAAAAGCCACGATGCCGTTCCGTATTTTATCATGCCGGAGGATCCTCCCAGCACACCGAACGCTATTTTTTGTCCTTCGATCATTTTAGAAATATCATTAAAATCTCCCATGGACTTCATAAGTATGAATTCGCCTTTTATCCTGCGCATCTCCTCTTCGCAAATACTTCTGTTTTCAATGGCTCTCTGCAGCAGAAGGCATAACTTTTCATATGCTTCATATTGGCCGCATGCAAGTGTCATATACCCAAGCTCAAGCATTGTGGACGGATGTTTGCACATTATATCCTCAGGGCATTCATTTATCAGCAATTCAATAAACTCTGGCTGATATTTTTCCTTCTGATTGTCAAAATACTCTCTGCTGAATGGCATAGCCAGTATCGCATTGAAATCACCAACCTTAAAAAAGAATTTGGCCGCCTGGCAATACTGGGAAATTGAGGCATAGGACTTCCCCGCCCTGTATAGCACCTCTCTTTTATACTCCTCAGAGCAATGATTACTGAAGCGATTTTGCAAATAATTGCGCACAATACTGTGTATGCTGTAAATTTGCGCATCCGGATGATATTGTATAAAGTCATTTGTTTTAAGAAGCTCTTCAAGACTGTCAGGCAGGACATCCCAGTCAATCATTACTGCTGCCTGAGGAGCCGTAAAGCTCTCCATCACAGAAACGGAAATCAGCAAATCCTTCTCTTCGGCTGAAAGGTTGTTCCATATAGCATTTTCTACTAAACGCTCAATATCAAAAGTAAAATTAAATGTACCGCTTCGCATGTAATTTATAATTTGAAGTTTTATGGCAGATATCCATCCTCCGGTACTCATAAACACATTTTCCAGTTCATCATCGGTGAGCCGTATACCCTCAATCCTGAAAAGATTGGCTGTTCCTTCAGCATCAAGCAGAAAATCCGATGCGTTGATACTGTGTATGTTGTTGTTATGTGTCGTGCTGCTGCGCTTATCTCTGATCTTCTGGGTTATGAATATAACATGCAGGGACTGATTACCATGCATTGAAAAAATATTTATAAGTTCCCTGCGCACATTGCAGTCGGCAAGCTGGAAATTATCTATTACCAAAAATGTTTCCTTCCTGCAATCAATACCGCTCAAATATTCCTTAACATAAAACAATGTATCCATTGTGGGCATATGAATGTTTTCCAGATTAGCTGCCAGTCCGAAGTCTATATTGGAAAACAGACCGCAGATTCCCTTCCATGAAATAACGGCAGGCTCTCCCATGCAGGTATACCAATATTCGTCAGCATCTTCGGATAATTTTCTTTTTAAATATTCTATAATTGCCGTCGTTTTACCGAAGCCGGACGGCGCTTCTACAATTGTCAGGGGATAAAAAGCTATTTGATCAAGCTGACGCCTAAGACTGTCCGAAAAATAATACCTTTTTTGCTGATTTGCTTTTTTATGCATTTCTATTCCTCCAATCATGACTCCGGGAACGCACCTTCTCAGTACATGATAAGATTTCGCTCGCCCTTGCGTCATAATTTTTTCCGCATCTACCCTCTACTCCTTTATCAGCAACTAAAAATATTTAACAATTTATTATAAATATACTATAAAATACTAAATATTTCAATATATTTCAATATACACTAAAATAGTATTTCCATGCCGCAATACAGCACTCACCAAGCTGTCTCAAAGTTCCACACAAGAACTGCATACCATGCCTTTGCCCGGTTGCAGATCAGCCGCTCCGTAATGCACTGACACACACCGCAATATATATTCTTCTCACATGGAAACGCTGAAATTTTTATAAAGCTGCCGCGAATGACGGCAGCTTTTTCTTGAAGCTACATATCTGTTTCTCTGTTATTAATATTCATGTGTACAACCTGTGATGTTCCACCAAGGAACCTTTGAACAAGGACAGACAGCTCCTCTGCGGCTGATTTTAAATCTGTACTTCTGTCGGGGTCCACGGATTCTATTATGAGAAATGCATTGATCGTATCCTCCGTAAGCATGGTCCTCTGTCCGTCACGCCAGTTCCAGCACCTGCATACCGCGCCCTCGTCATCCTTGTATATTATTTCTCCCGGCAGGGCATTGTCGTATTCTTCATCACCCAGGGCCAGAAAAAGCTCTCCTCCCTCAGCCTTCGTAAGCAGCATATCACCGGCAAATGTATCAATGTCCTCTCCGCCGCAGGGCAGACCGTATTTAAGTGATACGGAGTTGTATATGTCAACAAGAGGATTCAGCACCCCCACATTGTTGCCTTTTTCAACCCTCTTCAGCAGTGCCTCTATGGAACAACGCACACCCTTCTTTGTTTTAAACTTCTGGTATGCCGTTCTCCATACGGCTATAACCTTGTTTTCGCTGAACACTTCCTCCGTAAGATACTTCTTGGCCTCCATATTACTTTTTCCTAGCATTTCAATGATATCCGAACGAAAATCCTCCGCATACAGCTCGCTGTTGTTTATGCCCTTTGCCAGTATGACGGCAATTTCAGCCTGTGGAAATACATCCCAGAATTCTTCAGTTATTATAAATTTGCTCATATCTATCTCCTCTTCATTGCATAATACATTATTAATATAACCTTTTGATATTAATAATGCAACCACCATACACACTAATCACAAGCTAAAACCTACCACCAAATCAAAATATACAGACCGTAGTCTGTATATGGAATAAATCCTTAGTTTCCCATGAGGAACCATTTATCATATTTTTTACTATTCGTACGCTACAGGCAGATTCCTTCAGCAACAAGGCACTGCCTTATTCGACAATGCCTTGTACGCTATCTATAAATTATCCACATTCAGTGCCCTTGTTGCATTCATTACTGCCAGCACCGTTACGCCAACATCCGCCATAACTCCAGCCCACATATTGGCTATTCCCATAGCTGCCAGTATCAGCACCGCAAACTTGACACCCAGCGAAAAGTAAATGTTCTGGTTAACAATTGCAAGTGTTCTCTTTGAAATTTTTATGGCTGTGGATATTTTGGAAGGCTCATCTGTCATTATTACAATGTCTGCAGCTTCTATTGCCGCATCAGATCCCAATCCTCCCATTGCAATTCCTATGTCCGCACGGGCCAGAACGGGTGCATCATTGATTCCATCTCCTACAAATGCCAGTCTTCCCTTTAATGATTTTTCAGAAATCAATTCCTCTAACTTTTCAACCTTGTCACCGGGGAGAAGCTCAGTGTATACCACATCTATCCCAAGGTCCTCAGCCACCTTTTCCCCTACATTTTTTGCATCTCCGGTCAACATCACAGTCTTTCTGATTTTCGCCTCTTTAAGACCTTTAATTGCATTTATGGCATCTTCCTTTATTTCATCCGCAATAACTATATAGCCCGAATAAACGCCGTTTACAGCAACATGAACCACTGTTCCAGCCAGCTGTCTTGCCTCATATGGAATATTCATTTTATTTATCAGCTTTTCATTACCTGCAAGAACTGTTTTCCCGTCCACTATGGCTCTTACCCCGTGACCAGGAAGCTCCTCCACGCCCTCTATCCTTGAGCTGTCAATCTGCTTGCCATATGCTCTTTTAAGCGACATTGAAATGGGATGGTTTGAATAATTTTCTGCATATGCTGCAATTTCCAGCAGCTCTTCCTTATCCATACCCTCGGCCTGCACTTCCTGAACATTGAACACACCCTTTGTGAGTGTCCCTGTCTTATCGAAAACTACAGTTTCAACATTTGTGAGTGCTTCTAAATAGTTGCTTCCCTTTACAAGTATTCCTTTTTTTGACGCTCCTCCGATACCTCCGAAAAATCCGAGAGGTATGGATATTACCAGTGCACATGGGCATGAAATAACAAGGAAGGTGAGTCCTCTGTACACCCAGTCTCCAAAGGTTGCTCCCTCTATAAGCAGAGGAGGTATAATAGAAATCATTGCCGCCAGAATTACAACCACCGGAGTATAATACCTCGCAAATTTAGTGATAAAATTTTCTGCCTTGGCCTTCTTGGAGGTTGCATTCTCCACAAGGTCCAGAATCTTGCTCACGGTTGATTCACCGAATTCTTTTGTAACTTCAACCGTAAGAAGGCCGTTTATGTTTATGCATCCGCTCAGGATGTCACTTCCGGCAAAAACCTCCCTTGGCACAGATTCGCCGGTCAGTGCTGATGTATCGAGCATTGAATTTCCTTCTACAACTTTTCCGTCAAGAGGAACCTTTTCTCCCGCCTTTACAACTATGATATCACCTATACCAACTTCATCGGGATCAACCTTTACAATGTCTTCTCCGCGTTTCACGTTAGCATAGTCAGGACGTATGTCCATCAGGCTTGAGATTGATTTCCTCGACTTATTGACCGCATAGCTCTGGAACAGCTCTCCCACCTGATAAAAGAGCATTACTCCTACACCCTCCGGATATTCTCCGATAATAAATGCACCTATTGTTGCAATGCTCATTAAAAAGTTTTCATCGAACACCTGACCCCTCAATATATTCCTGAATGCCCCCAG